>JAGUWZ010000042.1 GCA_020062065.1 Candidatus Omnitrophota bacterium | reverse complement strand
ATTTTAGGGAAGTATTCAAATTTATTTCCGACAACAATTCTATAGCCAAGAATAAACTCCCGCGCAGCCATTCTTTTCTTGCCTTCAATTTGTAGTTCTTCGATGGCTAAGCTGCCTTTACCTGCAGCTACAACAATGCTGCCCTCTTTAGAAACCTGGGTTATCTCTCCTGGCGCTCCGATAACCCGATAACCCGACAACCCGACAACTTTTGCTTTATATATCTTCAATAACTTACCTTTATAATATGTAAAAGCGCCCGGCCAATTAAAACAACCCCTTATAAGATTATAAATTTCTCTGGCGCTTTTATTCCAATTAATCAATCCGTTTTCCTTTTTTAGTTTAGGCGCAAAAGTTGCCTTTTTATCATCCTGAGGTATCAGCTTATATTTTTTAGTCTCGATTAATTTTAATCCCTCAAGCAATAATCCCGCCGCATCCTGCGACAACTTCTCTTCCAGGCTAACAGCTGTATCGGTATCCAGAATTTCTCTTTTCTTCTGTAATATACTTGGACCGGCATCCATCCTGGGGATAATTTTCATTAAAGTATTGCCGGTTAATTTTTCATCTTTGATTATCGCCCAATTTATCGGCGCTGCCCCGCGAAAAAGAGGCAATAATGAAGCATGAATATTTATCGACATAATCCGGGGAATATTTAAGACATCTTTGGACAATATCTGACCATAAGCTAAAACCACAAACAAATCCGGGACTAAATCCTTTAAAGTCTTTATCGATTCAGCGCTATTGATATTAGCCGGCTGAAAAATTTTCAGATCTGCCCCTATTGCAGTTTCCTTTATGAGAGTAGACCCTACAACTAACCCGCGGCCCTTTTTCTTGTCCGGCTGGGTAACTATACCAGAAATTTCGTAGCCATTTGTAATCAAGGCCGTTAAAGAAGGCTGCGCAAAATGACTGCTTCCGAAAAATACTATATTCATTTTAGCTATTAGCTATCAGCTAAAAGCTGACGACTCAAAAGCCAAAGGCTACAAAGGGTCTACATCCACCGTTACTATTATACCCGAATGCTTTAAACCTTTGGAATTTATTTTCAAAAATCTATTGAGAATTTTTATGTTGTTGGTTCTGATTAAAATTATCCAATAAAAATTCCCTCTAAGCTTTGGCGGATGAGCTGGGTTAAGCGAAACAATCTTTAATCCTTTGGGCGCTTTTGATTTGGATAATTTCTTAAATAATCTCTTAGAAAAACCCTCCACCTTTTCCTCATTTTTGCCTCGACAGCTTATTAATACAAAATGGCTGTAGGGCGGAAAACGAAGCTGCTTCCTTTGTCTTAATTCCTCGTCGTAAAAGATATTTTCGTTATGCTCTTGGAATGCCTTAAAAACATAATGATTTGGGAGGCTGGTTTGAATTACCATTTTATTTTTAGTCAAAAACATAAGCCCTGTCAATAAACCAAAGGTTTTCTCGCTGGAACGCAAGTCCACATAGTTTAAAGAATTATCGATTGATAATATCCCAATTAAATCGAACTTATAATCTATTTGTTTGATAATCACCTGCGTGGAAATAAATATGTCTCCATCGAGACAATTTCTTTTTTCCTCATCCTCGCACCTTTTTATCCTGGCCTGAGGAAAAATTCTGGATAATTCGCTTTCAATTTTTTCCGTGCCCGCTCCTGAATATTTTATATAACCGGAATCACAATCAGGACAAATCTTGGGTGGTGACATTTTAAAATTACAGTAGTGGCAACTCAATATCAGCTTATAAAAATGGTAGACCAGATTAATATTACAGCGCGGACATTTCAGGATTTTGCCACAGGTTGAACAAGAGGCAAAAGTAGCAAACCCCTTGCGATTCAGAAATAAAAGCGTCTTTCTGCCGGCGCTTAAAGTAGCCAGAATAGAATCCTGTAAATATTTAGAAATTATAATTCTATGTTTTTTATCCAATAACGGCAGATTCTTCATATCAATAATATCAACTTGCGCTACATTACTTCTGCGCGGCAATACTATATATTTAATTTTATTCTGCCTGGCCAGATTTAAACTCTCCAATGAAGGCGCAGAGCTTGTCAGAATCAATTTTACTTTTTCTAAATCACTGCGCATCAAAGCTACGAGCCGGGCGTGATAATGCGGCACCTGCTCCTGTTTATAAAAAGGGCTTTGTTCTTCATCAATAATGATTAGTCCTAAATTCTTTGCCGGCGCAAAAATACAGGAACGACTACCCACAATAATATTTGCCTCACCCTTTTTAATTTTAGTCCATGCTTGCAATTCTCCATGCTGTTTGCGATATAAAACTTGCGCATCTAATTGCAGCCTTGCCTTGATTATTTCTTTTGCTTTAATAACCAAACTTATCTCGGGGAATAAAACAATTACCGATTTATTTAAAGAGATAGCCTCTTCTATCCGGCTGATATATACATCCCATCGGGCATTGCCTTCTAAGTCATGAATTAAGCTAATCTCCTGCTCGTAATCTTTATCCTTTATGAAATGTTTAAAATCCGTCAAATCAGGTATGATTTTACCTTTTCTTAAATCTTCAGGCAGAGCAGTCTCAATGGCTTCACCCCAGCTACAGCAGTAATAATCCGATAACTTTTTAGTCAAGAGTAGCATATTTTTGTCTAAAACCGGGGTATCATCAATGACATCTAATATAGGTAAGACATTTTTGATATTTGTCTGGGATGTGGTTTTAATAACATAACCCAGCTTTTTCTTATTGCGGAAGTTTACCCATACCCTGGCCCCTTCTTTTATTTTCTTTAAAAAGTCCTCTGGCACAAAATAATCAAACGCACATTCTATGGGTAATCCCACCGCCACTTTCGCATACAACATTATACAACTCCTGAATTGAATAAGGTTTTTTGATTCCTTTGATGGTCTCTTTAATCCTTAAAATTTTATCGGGATGATCTTTATAATCCAAAACGAGCTGCTTAATCTCAAGCGGCGAGTTGGCACTTACCCCTATACCCCAACCTCCCAAGTTTTTAGCATTTTCGGTTTCCTGACCAGGAATGGCAGAAATAAATATCGGCGCTATCTCCTTTACTAATAATTCCGATATACTTAACCCTCCGGGTTTGGTAATAATAACATCGGCAATAGACATCAATTCTTCTAGATTATTTACAAAACCAAATAAATTTAACTGAGGATACTTTTTTGCTTTCAGGCGTGCATATAATTTTTTGTTTCTCGCGCAGACCACCAGCATTTGCGCATCTTTATGCAATAAATCCGTTATTTTTTCAACAGGCCCGATGCCGAATGAACCGGTAACCACCAATACTGTAAATCTATTTTCATCAATACCTAATTTTCTGCAAATTTCCATCTTTTTAGAACTTTTAAAGAATGCCTGGTTCACAGGTATACCGGTAACCTTTATATCCTTCGAGGCTACATCTTGGTTTTCTAACTTCTGCTTGGTTAATTCTGAGGCAACCGCATACATATCAGTTCCTCTATAAACCCAAAACGGATGCACCCCAAAATCAGTTATAATAGTAATCAACCTGGATTTAATCCTGTGTTTATTTTTAAGGTACGCAATTAATTCTGAAGGCAAAAAATGCGTGGAGATAACAAAATCCGGATTCTCTTTAATTAACCATGATAAAAATGCTGGTGAGCTTATTCTATCTATTAAAAGATTTGTTCTTTTAATAAACCTGCTTACTCGTTTCTTTTGGGTTAACCAGAATCCAAAAGCCCATAATAAAAGAGCGTGATTTACCAGGAAAGAATAACAGCCAAGATATAGTTTTCTAAAGAAAAAATTGCTCTTTTCTAAAACATCTACTATCCGGATATCAATATTCTGATTGCGAACTTTAAAAAAACTATATACTGCCTCAGCGGCTTTGCGATGTCCTGCCCCCACAGAAACATAGGCGATAAGAATCTTCATATTCATAAATGGGGTCAGACCCCTGATGAGCTAAGGATAATATCAACTGCTTCTCTTAAATCCTGGGCGGTAAAATCCGGGGATTGCTTCCAGTTGGTTTTATTGCGCGGTTTCTCTTTTCCGCAAAATACTAAAATAGTCGAACATCCTGCATTCTTGCCGGTCTCTATATCTCTTATAGTATCTCCTATAAAAAAACTTTGCTTCAACGCGCTCTCAGGGATAGCGTGTTCTTTAAGCGCCTGTTCTATCATTCCAATCTTGGGTTTGCGGCAATTACAATTATCTTCGTCGCGGTGGATACAATAATACACTGCTTGCAAACCCGCATTGAAAGCAGTGAGTTCTTTTATCATATTTTGAGTTATTTCATCTAAAGCTTGTTGGGAATAAACTCCTTTGATTACGCCTGCCTGGTTGGAAATAACAAAGATTTTATATCCTGCTCTTGACAACTTCCTCAATGCCTGCTTGACACCTGGTAAAAAACGAAATTCCTTCCAGGAAGTCACATATTCTCTGTCTCCGGGATATTTATTAATTACGCCGTCTCTATCTAAGAATACTACTTTGATTTTAGTCATTTTAGTTTTTACTTTTGACTTTATTTATCATCTCGCGGTATTTGGCATAACTTAAGAATTGATATAATGAATCAAAAAAGGCAATCACAAAGCCGTAAATTCCGTCTTTATAGGCTTTCTTGCGCACATATCTGCGAAAGAAGCGGTCAATGCTACGCCAAAGCATATGCCCCAAGCTCATCTTGCGACCAGTATCAATCCATTTTTGCGCCTCTAATGTGGTCTGACGGTTGAGGCTATCTAAGAAATGTTCTAAATCAGGATATCCTTTATGGATGATATCAGCTCTCAGGTGGCCGCAGCTTCCCTCAATGAACGCGCGCGGATGCACCTGGACTTCTTCATACTTAAACTTTTCTCTGCGGAAAAGCCTTACCTTGGAAGCAGGATACCAGCCGCCGTAGCGTACCCAGTAACTGCCGATATAATTACGCAAAGGAATATCATAACAGACAAATTCATTGCTTTTGATAGCTTCGGCAATTTCAACTTTAAGTTCATCGCTTATCTTTTCATCCGCATCCAGGCTTAATATCCAATTGTTTTTTGCCTGAGCATAGGCCCAATTTCTGTGAATGCCTTCGTTCTCCATTTTTTTAGTCAATACCCTTGCATATTTCCTGGCAATCTCTGGAGTTTTATCTGCACTGTAATCGTCAACCACGATAATCTCATCAGCCCAGCCAAAAACACTCAGTAGAGATTCTTCGATATTAGCTTCTTCATTTTTGGCAATAATCACAACCGTAAGAGCAAATTTTTGCGACATTAATCCTCCACAGCTTTTTT
>JAGUWZ010000101.1 GCA_020062065.1 Candidatus Omnitrophota bacterium | reverse complement strand
ATCTAACGCAGATTCTCGCAGATAAATCTTTAAATCTGCGAATATCTGCGTGCAATCTGCGTGTATCTGCGTTTAAAAGGTAGTTCTTAAATTGGCTAATAAAGACTTCTCATTATTTTTGCAAAGATCAATAATAGACTTTTTTAGAAATCTCTTTAGATTCAGCCTTGTTTTTATAATTTTTTTAGTTCTGCAGTTAAGCTCTACCGTTGGCAATACTTTTGCCCAGCTCAAAACTCCTCAAGAGTCAGGCCAAGAAATGAACGATTTTTCATTAACAGGAATTACGGAAAAGGGTAGGAAAAACTGGGATCTCACTGGTAAATCCGCTGATATCAACTCTGAGGTTATAAAACTTAATGACATAGTGAGTAATTTCTACGGTGAAAATGAAAACGTTAAGCTTACTGCTGCCAAAGGTGATTTTAACCGCCAGCAAGGGTATCTTCATTTAGAGAAAGATGTTGTCGTCACCACCTCCTCAGGTACCAAAATGACCACAGATACTTTGGTTTGGAATAAGAAAGAACAATTGATCAGTACGAAAGATCCGGTTAATATAGAAAGACAAGATATGATTATTACTGCGCAGGGGGCGAAGGGATATCCGGATTTGAATAAAATGGATCTGGAAAAAGATGTGCAAATGCAAATCAGCAATAGAGAAGCAAACCCGCAAGGTGATAATGCTGGCGTAAAGACAATCGTCATTAACTGCGATGGACCGCTCGAGATAGATTATCAAAACAATATAGCCACATTTAATAATAAGGTGAAGGCGCAAAGTCCTGACGGAGTAATCCAGAGCGATATAATGGAAGTTTATTTTTTAACTAAGGGGAAGGACCAGGCCGGAAAAAACGCGGATAGTTCTTCTTTTAGTGCGTCGCAGATAGAAAAAATTATTGCCCGCGGCAACGTTAAAATTACCCGGGATGAGAATATCTCATACAGCGACCAAGCAATTTATTCTGCATCTTTAAGAAAGATTGCGCTTTCCGGCAGGCCTAAATTAGTAATATACCAAGCGGGAGGGCTTGATGCATCTTCTGGAAATTAAAGGGCTGTCTAAATCTTATGACGGCAGAGAAGTGGTCAAGAGCGTCGATATCATGGTTAACCGCGGGGAAATAGTTGGGCTCTTAGGACCTAACGGCGCGGGCAAGACCACGACTTTTTATATGATTGTCGGGATAATCCCGCCAAACCAGGGGAAGATTATTTTTGATAATCAGAATATAACCAGTCTAGCTATCCATGAACGCGCTCTTTACGGAATAGGTTATCTTTCTCAGGAACCTTCGATATTCAGAAAGCTTACAGTACAGGAGAATATCATGGCGATTTTAGAGACAATGGCTTTAAGCCGCAGAGAAAGAAAGATGAGGCTCGAGAGTTTACTGGAAGAATTAAAGATTGCGCATCTAAAAAATAATTTGGCATATACTCTTTCCGGGGGAGAGAGGAGGCGTCTTGAGATTACCCGCGCCTTAGTTACTAATCCTTCTTTTATCCTTTTAGATGAACCGTTTTCCGGTATTGACCCGATTATTGTCCTGGAAGCTCAGGAGATAATCAAGGAATTGAAAAATAAAGGATTGGGGATATTACTTACCGACCATAATGTAAGGGAGACTTTATCAATAACTGACAGGGCTTATTTAATCGCCGACGGTAAAATCCTTATTTCAGGAACAGCCGAGGAATTAATCAACAATTCTAAGGCCAGAGAGATATATTTGGGAGAGAAGTTTAGGATGTAAATGAGGACATAACTTATGGAGCGATAGCGAAGATAAGTTATGTGTCCGAATTTACCCCACCCCTTTTAGGTATTCAAAAGAATACCAAAATAGATAAATAAGAAAAAACTACGGGGTTGGTTATCCGTCGAAGCTTTAGCCAAGGCAGAATTCGCACAAGGAAGCGACGATTCAGCGGAGAACGACTTACCTTGTAGCGAGCCGCCGCTTTGCGGCAGGCGAGCACTCCGTAAATCGTGCGCTTATTGAAAATGAAGACAGAGGTCAAAAACATTGACAGTTTGAAGAAAGAATTGTCAATTTCGGTTGAAGGAGATATCGTCAAAAATAAATTTGAAGATGTTTTTAAGAAAATAGGCAAGGAAGCCAAGGTAAAGGGTTTTAGACCAGGTCATCTGCCGCGGGATATCTTAGAAAAGGAATTTTCTACCCTTGCTTGCGAACAGGTATTAAAGGAGCTTATACCGGAATTATACAGCGAAACCCTAGAAAAAGAAAGACTGCCTGTACTTGATTTACTCCGCATAAGCGATGTAAAGTTAGAGAGGTTTAGACTTTCATTTAAGGCAGAGGTCGAAATAGCTCCGGAAATAGCGGTTAAAAATTATAAAGAGTTAAAGATTTGTTACAAAAAAATTAAAGTAACAGCTGATGAGATAAAACGCAACATTGATTCGCTTAAAGAATCGAGAAAAATCGACGCCCTGGATGATAATTGCGCAAAGGGTTTGGGTTATCTTAATCTAGAGGAATTGGAGAGGGCAATAGAAAGGCAGATTTCAGTTCAAAAAGAAAACGCACAGCATAATGAATTAGAGCGCCAGATTATTGAGCAGTTAACCAGGGACCTGGATTTTAAACTGCCCCAATCTTTAGTCAACAGACAATTGGAGGATTTAGTCAGGCACGCTAAAATGGACATGGCTTTGTACGGTATCCCTAAGGAGAAAATTGCTGAACAGGAGAATGAATTACGCAAAGAACTAGAGCCCCAGGCTAAAAATCAGGTTAAAGTTTATCTGATTTTAAGCGCTATCGCCAAAAAAGAAAACATGGTTTTAGATGAGCAAATGCCGCATAAAGTAATGGAGTTTTTGTTCAAAGAGGCAAGCTGGGAGTTTAGAGAGGAATCCCCGCCTCTCGGGACGGGGAGCAATATGGGAGGAAATTATGGAGATTAAAAATCAGTTGTTAGTACCGATGGTGGTTGAACAAACTGCGCGTGGTTTTGAAAGGGCTTATGACATCTATTCCCGCCTCTTAAAAGATCGCATTATTTTTATCGGCACACCGATCGATGATATCATGGCAAATGTGGTGATTGCCCAGATGCTCTTTTTGCAGACGGAAGATGCCAATAAGGATATAAACATCTATATCAATTGTCCAGGTGGAGGGGTAACTGCGGGATTGGCTATATATGATACAATGCAGTTTGTCAGACCCGATGTGGCCACATATTGCGTGGGACAGGCTGCAAGCATGGGAGCACTTCTTTTATCTGCCGGTAGTAAGGGTAAACGTTTTTCCCTTCCTAACTCAAGGATTATGATTCATCAACCTTGGGGAGGGGTGCAGGGTGCTGCAGAAGATATTTCCCGTCAGGCAACTGAAATTTTAAAGATGCGCGATAAGATTAATGAGATATTGGCTCATCATACCGGCAAGCCTTTGGAAAAGGTCCAGAAAGATACGGACAGGGACTATTTTATGTCTCCCCAGGAAGCTAAAGAATACGGTTTGGTAGATGAAGTAATTGCGGGAAAGAAAAAATAAATTCAAATATCAAAACTCAAATTTTTTATCATTAACCAGGAGACATAGTATGAAAAAGAATTATTTATTAACCCCAGGACCAACACCGCTGCCGCCCGAAGTTTGCCAGGCATTGGCTCGGCCGATTATTCACCATCGTACCCCGCAATTTCAGGAAATATTAAAAGAGGCGCACGAAGGTTTAAAATATGTCTTTCAGACTAAGAATGAAGTATTTATCTTGGCTTCCTCCGGTACCGGTGGTATGGAAGCTGCTGTAGCTAATTTTCTTTCTCCGCAAGATACGGTTATCACTGTTGAGGCTGGTAAGTTTGGTGAGCGCTGGACAGAGCTCTGCCAGGCTTACGGGATAAATTGCGATGTGATTAAAGTGGAATGGGGAAAGGCAGTTAACCCGCAAGATATCGCCAAAAGGTTAAAAGCCAATCCGGATAAAAAGGCAGTATTTACTACGTTGTGCGAAACTTCGACGGGTGTGGCTACTGATATTAAGGCTATAGGCGAGGCGGTAAAGGATAGCGATGCTATTTTAGTGGTGGATGCCATAAGCGGATTAGGGGCGATTGACTTAAAAACTGATGCGTGGTTCTGTGATCTTGTAATATCAGGTTCGCAGAAAGGACTGATTCTTCCACCGGGTTTAGCTTTTATTTCAGTAAGTCCTAAGGCATGGAAAATAGCGGAAAGCGCAAAATGTCCAAAATACTATTTTGACCTGCAAGAGGCAAAAAAGGCTCAGCAAAAAACCGATACACCTTGGACCCCAGCCATAGGTTTGATTATTGCTTTGAATGAAGCAATAAAGTTAATTAAGCAGGATGGATTAGAGAATATTTTCACTCGTCATAGAAAGATGGCTGATGCTACCAGGGCAGCTATGAAAGCGCTGGCCTTAGAGCTTTTTGCACCTAGCGCATATTCAGACGTAGTAACTGCGGTAAAGGTTCCCGCTGGAATTGATGGCGAGAAGTTAGTCAAGACCATGCGTGATACCTATGGTGTAACTATTGCCGGCGGACAGGCTGAACTTAAAGGAAAGGTGTTTAGAATTGCACATCTGGGCTACATCGGAGAATTTGACATTATTGTTGCTATCTCGTGCTTGGAAAAGGT
>JAGUWZ010000135.1 GCA_020062065.1 Candidatus Omnitrophota bacterium | reverse complement strand
GGTTCAGGTGGCAGGGAACACGCCCTGGTCTGGAAGATAGCGCAATCTAAACTCGTTGATAAAATTTTCTGCGCTCCTGGTAACGGCGGAATAGCCGACCAGGCAGAATGCATTGATATAAAGGCAGAAGATATACCCAGATTATTAGAATTTGCTAAAAGAGAAAAGATTGATTTGACTGTGGTAGGGCCTGAGGCACCTTTGGCGCTAGGGATTGTAGATGAATTCAGCAATTATAAATTAAAAATCTTCGGAGTGGTAAAGAAAGTCGCACAATTAGAGGCAAGTAAGGTTTTTGCTAAAGAATTGATGGCTAAATATAATATCCCCACTGCTAATTTTAAGATTTTTGATGATGCTGACAAGGCAAAAAAATATATCGAGATAAAAGGAGCGCCTTGCGTGGTCAAAGCAGATGGTTTGGCCCAGGGCAAAGGCGTAATTGTCGCTAAGAGCACTGAGGAAGCAAGACAGGCAGTAAATTCCATTATGCAGGAAAGAATTTTCGGTGATGCCGGCAATAAAGTGATTATTGAAGATTGTCTTTCAGGTCAGGAAGCATCAATAATCATAATCACTGATTCTAAGAATATTATACCTTTGGCTTCCAGCCAGGATCATAAAAGGGTATTTGATGGCGATACCGGAGCAAACACCGGAGGCATGGGCGCTTATTCGCCTGCGCCGGTGGTAACTCAAGAATTATTTAAAGAAATTCTCGATAAAGTTATTTATCGCACCATTGATGGCTTGGTAAGAGAAGGCTTGGCGTATAAAGGTGCTTTATATGCCGGCATTATGCTTACTAAAGAGGGTCCTAAGGTTTTAGAATTCAATGTCCGCTTTGGCGATCCTGAGACCCAGGCGATAATTCCCCGTTTAAAATCAGATTTATTAGAAGTGATGTTAGCCGCAACTGAAGAAAGATTATCTCGGTTTAATCCTTTAAATTGGGACAGCCGGCCTTGCGTTTGCGTAGTTTGCGCATCAGGAGGTTATCCGGCTGAATACGAAAAAGGAAAAGAAATTTCAGGATTAGCTGAGGTAGCAAAATGTCAGGATGTAATTGTATTTCATGCTGGCACAAAAAAACAGGGTAATAAAATTTTGACCAACGGTGGAAGGGTTTTGGGAGTAACTGGGTTAGGCAACACTATAAAAGAGGCAATTGGGCATACCTATCAGGCAGTGGAGAGAATTCATTTTGAAGGGATGCATTATCGTCGGGACATTGGAAAAAATGCGATAGACCAAATTCAACCTACGCGGTTGAATTGAGGCGCTTGAATTGGTTAGACTATGAAAATAAGTATTATTATGGGAAGTGAATCTGATTTGGAAATAGTAAAAGAAGCGATTGCTTTATTGAAGGAGCTCAACATTGGTTTTGAGGCAAAGGTTTTATCCGCGCATCGCACGCCCAAAGAATTAGCTAAATATGTAGAAGAGGCGCAGAGAAAAGGAATAAAGGTCTTTATTGCGGCGGCCGGCGGTGCAGCAGCTTTAGCCGGAGTAGTTGCTTCGCATACAACTCTACCGGTAATTGGTATCCCCATTGAAACCAAGGCCCTAAAAGGCTTAGATTCATTATTATCCATAGTTCAGATGCCGCCAGGGGTTCCGGTTGCTTGTATGGCAATTGGAAAATCCGGCGCAAAAAATGCCGCTCTTTTTGCCTTAGAGATTCTGGGAATTACAGACAAAAAAATAGCAAGAAAACTCAACAATTATAAAAGAGAGATGCGGCTAAAGATAAAAAAGATAAAACTAAAAGTATAACTTATCACTCGTAGCTTTAGGAAATTTTTTAGACATCTAACCTAAGAGCCAAGAGTTAAAATATGGCTACTAAAATCCTCAAAGTTGACCCGTTTAATCCTGAAGAGAAGCATCTTAAAAAAGCAGCAGATACAATAAGAGACGGAGGATTAGTTATTATTCCTACTGAAACTGTTTATGGTATAGCCGCGGATAGCTCAAATAAAAAAACCATTGAACGCTTATTCGCCATAAAGAAACGCCCAAAAGACAAGCCTTTCTCTCTGCATATAGATAGTAAAGAAAAATTAAAAGAATTCAGTTTGGATGTCCCTGTAGCTGCTTATAAGCTTATAGATAAATTCTGGCCCGGGCCTTTGACGCTGATATTGAAATCAAAAAATAATGGGAGCGTAGGCATGCGCATGCCAGATGATTGGGTGGCTTTAAATATAATAAGTAAGGCTGGTGTTCCAGTGGTTTGTCCTTCGGCAAATATTTCCGGCAATCCTGCACCCGTAGATTTTAAGCAAGCCATAAAAGACCTTGATGGCCTTGTGGATTTAGCTATCGACGCAGGTAGAACAAAGTTGGGTATCGAATCCACGGTTGTGGACATGACTGTCCAACCTTTAGCCGTATTAAGGGAGGCGGCGATAAAAAAAGAAAAAATCCAGGATGTCGTTTCAAAAAAGATAGTGCTTTTCGTTTGCACTGGAAATTCCTGCCGTTCTGTAATGGCCAAGGAATTTTTAGAAAAGAAATTAAAGGAGCATGGCCGCAAAGATGTGGAGGTAATATCTGCGGGTATAATGATGGCGGAAGGTTTGTCTGCCAGCCTCGATACACAAGAAATTTTAAGCAGAGAAGGTCTAGATGTATCATCTCATCGTTCGCAAAGGATAACCGTTGATATGCTGAATAAATCCGATATCATATTAGTTATGGAGAGAATACATGAGGAACGTATTTTAGAGATGGAGCCCCAGGTAAAAAACAGGCTTTTTTTATTAAAGGAATTTGCTCAGATAAATGATAATAATCTGGATATCCCTGATCCTATCAGCAGGTCC
>JAGUWZ010000157.1 GCA_020062065.1 Candidatus Omnitrophota bacterium | reverse complement strand
TGACTTACAACCGGGATATGCAGTTAGATAAAGAGCCTTTATTTTCCTCAGTAGAGATTATTAAAAAGGAATTGGAGATTTTAGCTAAGTTTATAAAAGGAATAAAACTTAATAAAGAAATGATTGAAAGAGTCTTGGAAGACGAAAGTCTATATGCCACTGAGCTGGCTGAATATCTGGTGGGCAAAGGAGTTCCATTTAAAAAAGCCCATGAGATTATTGGCAGGTTAGTGCGTTATGCTGAGGATAAAAACTTAAAGCTTAAAGATATGGTGGATGATATATTAAAAAGTTTCTCCCCGCATTTGCGTAAGGAACAAATAAAGAGAATTTTTAATCCTGTTTTCGCAGTAAAAACCAAAAGGTCTGTTACTAAAGAATCGTAAAACTAATAGGAAATTTTTTGAACGCAGATTCTCGCAAATCCAACGCGAGATAGTCGCAGATAAAACTTTAAATCTGCGAATATCTGCGTGCAATCTGCGTGTATCTGCGTTTAAAAAGGTAGTTTTCTTAAATTGGCTAAAATAATGCACGAGTTCAAATATAAGAGAGATATACTTTTTTGTGAAGAAGTAAAAGTTCAGGATTTAGCTATTAAATTCGCTACGCCGCTATATGTCTACAGCTGGAATACTTTTATTAACCACTATCTTAAGTTGAAAAATGCATTCCAGGAAGTAAGACCGCTTATCTGCTATTCTGTAAAAGCTAATTCTAACCTTATGATTCTTAAAGCCCTTGTAGATAAAGGGGCGGGATTAGATATTGTGTCCGGAGGCGAACTTTTCCGCGCCTTACGCGTCGGATGCCCTTCTTCAAAAATCGTTTACGCCTCTGTGGGTAAAACAGATAACGAGATAGAAGAAGCGATTAAGAGCGGGATTCTCTTTTTTAATGTGGAATCCCTGCCGGAATTACAAAATATCAACCGTATTGCCGGCAGGATGCGCAAGGTTACGAATGTTGCTCTAAGGATTAATCCGGTTATTGAGCCCAAGACACATAAATTTATTACCACGGGTAAATTAACCAATAAATTCGGTGTGGATTTTAAGACCGCAGCGGATATCCTGGATAATGGCGGCAGTCTTTCTTATGTAAAAATAAAAGGGCTGCATATCCATATCGGTTCACAGATTACTATAAGAGAACCTTTTGTTGCGGCAATAAAGAAGGTTGTGGATTTTATAGGGGTTATCAAGAAGAAGGGAATCGGTATAGAGTATTTGAATATCGGCGGTGGATTGGGAATTATTTATCATAATGAAACACCCCAGACCGCAGATGAATTTGCTAAGAAAGTTTTACCGATACTTAAAAGATGCGGTCTAAAGATTATTATGGAACCAGGTAGATTTATTATTGGTTCTGCCGGTATATTAGTGGTTAAAGTTTTATATGTAAAAAAGACGCGAGATAAGAAATTCATCATTGTTGATGGAGGGATGAACGATTTAATTCGACCTGCTCTTTATGATGCGCATCATGAAATTTTGCCTTTAGAGAATACAGGATACGCACGGAGCAATAGGGAAAAAGTTGACATAGTCGGTCCAATCTGTGAAAGCGCTGATTTTTTCGCTAAAGGCAGAGTAATGGCTAAAATTAAAGAAAGAGATTATCTGGCAATTACCTGTAGCGGCGCCTATGGCTTTAGTATGTCCAGCAATTATAATTCCCGCAGAAGACCAGCTGAAGTTATGGTCAGGGGTAGAGAGGTTTATCTTATCAGGGAACGAGAATCATATAGCCAGCTCTTAAGAAACGAGAAGATAGTCAAACTATGAAGAAAAAGGTTGAATTTACCAAGATGGTTGCTGCTGGAAATGACTTCGTAATTATAGAAAATAGCTGTCATCTGTCAGCTGTCAGCGGTCAGCTTTTAGCCAGAAAGATTTGTGATAGGAAATATGGCATAGGTGCGGACGGATTGTTATTTTTGGAAAAATCAAAGATTACTGATGTAAAGATGCGCATTTTTAATCCCGATGGTTCAGAGGCAGAGATGTGCGGTAATGGAGCGCGCTGCGCGGCGCTTTATAGCGCCAGAGAAGAGAGAAAAATAAGTATTGAAACAAAAGCAGGGATTATTGAATCACGAGTAGATGGTAACAATATAAAAATAAAATTGACTGAGCCTAAGGATATAAAATTAGACATTTCTCTTAAGCTAAATAAGCGTAAGTTTAAGGCAAATTTTGTTGATCTTGGTGTTCCGCATGCGGTAATATTTGTAGAGGGCCTTGACGGGATTCAGGTTAGCGAAATAGGCAGGGCAATACGCAACCACAAGAAATTTGCGCCCCGCGGCGCAAATGTAGATTTTGTAGAAGTATTAAGCGATAATTCTATAAAGATAAGGACTTATGAAAGAGGAGTAGAAGATGAAACCTTTGCCTGTGGCACGGGTAGTGTTGCCTCAGCCTTGCTCTACGCTCTACGCTCTACGCTATGCGCTAATCATAAAATAAACGTTCATACTAAAAGCGGTGAGATATTAAGAGTATATTTTAGGAAAACTAAAACGGGTTTTAGAGATATATGGTTAGAAGGTAAAGCAAAAATAGTTTATAAGGGGGTATATTATGTTTAGCGGCTCAATTGTAGCTTTGGTTACACCATTTAAAAACGGCAAGGTAGATGAAAAAAAACTTAAAAGTTTAATTGAGTTTCAGATCAAGAGTGGCACCGCAGGAATCGTTCCCTGCGGCACGACCGGAGAATCTACGACACTTTCTACCGCAGAGCATGAGCGGGTAATTGAAATTACCATTGCGCAGGTAAATAAACGGATTCCGGTTATTGCCGGAACAGGTTCTAACTCTACTGAAGAGGCCATTAACTTAACCAAACATGCCGCGGCAAGTGCAGCCACTGCCTCTTTGCAGGTTTCTCCCTATTATAACCGTCCTACGCAAAAAGGCTTATACGAACATTTTAAAGCGATTGCTGAATCTGTGGATATTCCGATTATCCTTTACAATATTGCCTCAAGAACCGGTGTTAATATTGAACCAGAAACTATAGCAAAGTTAGCCAAGGATTGTAAAAATATCGTAGGAGTAAAAGAGGCGTCGGCAAATTTAGAACAGATGTCACGCATAAAGGCATTATGCCCGGAAAATTTTGATTTAATTTCCGGCGATGATGCGCTTACCTTGCCGGTATTATCTATCGGCGGAAGCGGGATTATTTCCGTGGTTGCCAATATTGTTCCTGGTGATGTAGCAAACTTAGTAAAAGAATTTAAGAAAGGTAATCTTCTAAAAGCGCAAGGCTTGCATTACAAATTATTTCCATTAGTAAAAGCAATGTTTTTAGAGACTAATCCTATCCCGGTAAAGACTGCAATGGGAATCTTAGGTATGTGTGAGCCTGATCTGCGTTTGCCACTTTCCCAGATGCTGCCTGAGAATGTGGAGAAGTTGAAGAAGGCATTGAAGGACTACGGGCTGTTATAGAAAGTTGACTTTACCCCATACTTCTGTGTGGGGAATGGATACTACAGGCGGAAGCTTGTAGAGGAGAATGACCTATGATAAAATTAGGCATAGCCGGTGTCTGCGGTAAGATGGGCAGAAGGATATTTGAATTAGCCAGAAACGATAAAGATTTTGAAGTTACCCTGGCCTTAGAAAGAAAAGGGATTGCGGAAATAGGCAAAGAATTAGGGAAAATTAAGATATCTTCCACCCCTGACGGATTATTCCTTGTAGATGTGTTTGTGGATTTTACCACGCCTGAAGGGACACAGACCAACTTAGACTATGTGGCAAGATATAAAAAAGCGCTTGTTTTAGGAACCACGGGTTTGAATGAAGTTGGAGTGAAAAAAGTTGAGGAAGTTTCTAAATTTGTTCCAGTTGTATTTTCTCCTAATATGTCAATCGGGGTAAATGTTCTTTTTGCGCTTTTGCCGGAATTAGCAGGCAGATTAGGGCCGGATTACAATATTGAGATTGTGGAAGCGCACCATAAAGCCAAAAAAGATGCCCCATCAGGAACCGCGAAAAAATTTATCCAGGTTTTAACAAATGTTACAGGTAAAGAAATTCCTACCCACGCCATAAGATTAGGTGATATCGTGGGTGATCATACGATTATTTTTTGCGGTAATTCCGAACGTATTGAAATAAAACATCAGGCGCATTCCCGGGACTTGTTTGCCCTTGGCGCATTAAAGGCAGCAAAGTGGGTGGCAAACAAACCCGCAGGGCTTTATTCGATGCAGGATGTGTTAAAAAGCAGTAGTTAGTAGATAGTAATGAGTAGGTAGGGAGCGCAAAAGATGTTTAAACTTTCAAAAAGATTGCAGAATTTACCCCCTTATCTTTTCTTAGAGATTGATAAGGCAAAAAGAAAAGCAAGACAAGAAGGTCGAGATATTATTGATTTAGGTATAGGGGATCCTGACCAACCCACCCCTCAGTTTATTATTGATGTTTTATCTAAGGCGGTGCAGGAGCCTGCTACTCACCGCTATGCCCTGGATCAGGGAATGCCGGATTTCCGTCACGCTATTGCAAGCTGGTATAGACATAGATTCAATGTTGAGCTTTCACCTGATAAAGAAATACTTCCTCTTCTTGGTTCAAAAGAAGGCATTGCCCATTTTCCCCTGGCATTTATAAATCCGGGAGATTATTCACTGGTGCCTGATCCCTGTTATCCTCCGTATAAAGGAGGAACAATCTTTTCCGGAGGCAGGTTGTATCTTTTGCCTTTATTAGAGAAAAATAATTTTTTTATAGATTTTAAAAAAATACCTCGGACCGTTCTTAAGAAGGCAAGGCTTTTTTATATGAATTATCCGAATAATCCCACTGGCGCCACCTGCGGGATTGATTTCTACAAAGAGGTGGTGGAGTTTGCGCGTAAGAACAGGCTTATTGTTATTTCGGACTTGGCTTATTCCGAGATTGCTTATGATGGATATAAGCCCCCTAGCTTTTTTGAGGTAGAAGGTGCAAAAGAAGTGGGTATTGAGTTTCATTCGCTTTCCAAGACGTACAATATGACAGGCTGGCGTGTAGGCTGGGTGAGTGGCAATGAGAATTTAATTGCGGCGCTGGCAAAGGTAAAATCTAATATTGATTCTGGCATATTTTCGGCAATCCAGATTGCTGCGATTGCTGCTTTAGAAAATTGCCAGGAACATATCCAGAAGATGTGCCGGCTTTATCAAGAACGCAGGGATGTATTAATAGAGGGTTTTAATTCTTTAGGTTGGCAGCTAAATAAGCCAAAGGCGACATTTTATGTTTGGGCAAAAATACCTAAAGGAAAAAAGTCTATTGATTTTACTCGAGAGTTGTTAGAAAAAGCAAATCTCGTAGTCACTCCGGGTGTAGGGTTTGGTAAATACGCAGAAGGTTATATACGTTTTGCTCTTACTGTGGATGTCTCGCGGATACAAGAAGCAGTTGAGCGTCTGAAAAAAATAATGTAATTTCAGCTATCAGTCATCGGTCGTCAGCTTTTAGCTGATAGCTGAAGGCTGATAGCTCAAGAAATGGTAACCTGTTATATTGGTGTTGGTTCTAATTTAGGTGACAGACAGGATAACATTAATACTGCCATAAAGAAAATCATGATGCTTAAAGCTACCCGAGTGAGAAAGATATCTCGGATTATTGAAACCCATCCTCAATTGGGGCCTCCCCAAGGTCTGTATCTTAACGCTGTATTAGAGATTGAGACTGAATTTAATCCTTACCATCTTTTGCAGGAGTTACAAAGAATTGAATCAAGCTTAGGAAGGATACGCATGGTTAAAGATGGTCCGCGGACAATTGATCTGGATATTCTAACTTATGGTGATTTATCTATCAATGAAGAGGCATTATGCCTGCCTCATCCGCGTATATTAGAGCGCGAATTTGTCTTAGGGCCGTTAAGAGAAATAGCGCCTGAAGTTGTTAAAAGATTACAGAATAAGTTGAAAAAAGTCACAAAGTCAATGCGCAAGCCTCCTAGAAAAAGACAACGTCACAAAGTCAGGTAAGACCATAACTTCCAAACGCCAAAGATGCGTATAATTAGAAGTATACCACTGATGCAGAAGATAGCCCAAGGGTTGAAACGCAGAAATAAAACTATTGGTTTTGTGCCAACTATGGGGGCATTGCATGAAGGTCATCTTAGTCTTATCCGGCAAGCAAACAAAGAAAATGATATTATCGTGGTAAGTATCTTTGTTAATCCTATTCAATTTGGTCCAAGAGAAGACTTCAGTTGTTATCCGCGCCCCTTAAAAGAGGATAGAGCACTTTGCTTAAAACAAAAAGTGGATTTATTATTTTATCCCACGGCAAACCAGATGTATAAGATGGGATTTAAGACTTATGTAGAAGTCAAAGACTTAAGCAATGTGCTCTGCGGTGTGAAAAGGAAAGGTCATTTCCGCGGAGTGGCTACTGTGGTGTGTAAACTCTTCAATATTGTCCAGCCTGATTCTGCCTATTTTGGCCAAAAAGACGCTCAACAGGCGATTATTATTCAGAGAATGGTTAAGGATTTGAATATACCGATAAGAATAAGACTGATGCCAACCGTAAGACAGAGAAACGGCTTGGCATTAAGTTCACGGAATCTTTACTTAGATAAACAGGAAAGGCAAGACGCCTTATGTTTATCCGAGGCGCTCAAGCGCGCCAAAAATTTAATTAAATCCGGGGAAAGAAATTGTCAAATAATCATTAAAAAATTGAGAGAGTTGATAGAGTCAAAAAAAACTGCCCGGCTTGAATATGTTTCTATCGTGGATTTGGAAAATCTTAAGCCAATGAAAAAGATCAAAGATAAGTGTCTTATTGCCCTGGCAGTGTGTATCGGTAAGACAAGGCTGATTGATAATATGGTTGTAAAACCTGATTAAAGCGAGAATGTTGAGTAATATTTTAACGCAGATTCCCGCAGATGTAACGCAGATGGTCGCAGAAAATCTGCGTTCAAAATGCTATTTTCAATAGTTCAAATACACATGGCTAAATTTCTAAAAATCGGGATTGTGGGATGTGGGGCAATCGGCTCATCACTGGCAAAAATAATTATTCATGATTTTTCTCGTAAGGCAAAGGTAGTTGCTGTTTATGATAAAGTTGCAGCTAAATCCGAGGAAGTGGCGGAATCTATCTTAAAGAATAAACTTTTGGCAGTCAGGAGCTTAGAAAATTTAATCCATAAATCCGAGCTGGTAATTGAAGCGGCCTCTGCGGATAGTTCCTGGGATATTGCCAAAAAAACCTTATCTTGCGGTCGAGAGATTATGATTATGAGCGTAGGAGGTATTGTCAAACACATTAATCAGCTCTTTAAATTAGGCGATTATTACCAGGCTAAAGTCTATATCCCCAGTGGCGCTATCAGCGGAATTGATGCTTTAAAGGCAGCGAACCTGGGAAAAATAAAAAGTGTTATTTTGCGAACACGCAAGAATCCTCTTTCGTTTAAAGGAGTCAAGTATGTCCAGGACAAAAAGTTAAATCTGGGAAAGATTAAAAAGGATACAATATTATTTTCCGGGACTGCTCAAGAGGCAATGAGGTTTTTTCCTCAGAATATTAATGTTGCCGGCATTTTAAGTATTGCCGGCATAGGCGAGGTTTGTACGCGGGTTGAGATTATAGCTTCGCCAAAAATTAATAGAAATATCCATGAAATCGAGATACAATCTAATGTAGGAAAAATAATTACCTGTACCGAAAATGTTCTGCATCCGGATAACCCCAAGACAAGTTATCTGGCTGTGCTATCGGCGGCGGCTACTCTGAAACAGATTTTGGAACCGCTAAGAATTGGCACATAACATATATAAAGGTTGCATAATGTTAACTAAGAAGGTGATTTAATAACTAGTAAAATGATAATTTCAACCCAATTTTATTAACGCAGATTTTCGCAAATCAAACGCAGATTCTCGCAGATAAATCTTTAAATCTGCGTATATCTGCATGCAATCTGCGTGTATCTGCGTTCAAAAAGGTAGTTCTTAAATTGGCTAAACTAAGGTTAAATAAGGTTGGGAAGGTTGTTTTATCTAACCTAAAAATGAGGGGAGGTGAGAAGAGTATATGGCAGAGAAATTAATGAAAGTAGGCATTAAGCGTGAAAAGGGTTACCTCTACTATGTGGATAAGCAGGGTGATGTTTCTTGCGCAAAAATGGCAAGAGGTAAAAACAAGGGAGGTAAACCTAAGAAAGTAGCCAAATGCGGCATCAAGAGAAAAGAGGGATATCTTTACTTCATTGACAAACAGGGCGATGTCTCTTGTGCTAAGATGAAAAGAGGCGGTAAAAAGAAGAAAAAGAAATAAAGTTATCGCGAAGCGATTTCCTTGCAAGAATAGAGCCCCTGTGGAAACTGTTTTTTTTACAGGGGCTTTCTTCTTATTTTTATGGAAGATTTTATAATTATCAGAGGGGCAAAAGAACACAATCTTAAGGACATCGACCTTAAGTTGCCGCGTAATAAACTCATCGTAATTACTGGTCTTTCTGGTTCAGGAAAGTCCAGCCTTGC
The DNA here is from genome assembly GCA_020062065.1 of Candidatus Omnitrophota bacterium. Taxonomy (GTDB): domain Bacteria; phylum Omnitrophota; class Gorgyraeia; order Gygaellales; family Profunditerraquicolaceae; genus JAGUWZ01. The sequence goes on along the minus strand of JAGUWZ010000157.1, from coordinate 1,178 downwards.
CTTTGATACTATTTATGCCGAAGGTCAGCGTCGCTATGTAGAAAGTTTATCCAGTTATGCCCGTCAATTTTTGGAACAGTTACAGAAACCCGATGTGGAATACATTGAGGGTTTATCTCCGGCTATATCTATTGAACAAAGAACTGCAGGTGGAAATCCCAGGTCTACCGTAGGAACGCAAACAGAAATCTACGACTATTTAAGACTAATGTTTGCCAGGATTGGCAGTCCAGCCTGCTATAAATGTGGACAGCCTATAAAAAGGCAGAGTTCGCAGGAGATAGTCGAAAATGTAATGCAGCTACCTGTAAATACAACCATACAAATTTTAGCTCCTTTGGTAATTGGTAGAAAAGGAGAATATAAGGATATCTCCAGGACAATTCAAAAGGCCGGCTTTGTCCGTTGCCGCATTGACGGTGAGATTTACGAATTGCCCACCAAGATAAAATTAGAAAAATATAAGCTTCATAATATCGAGGTAGTTGTTGATAGATTAGCGATAAAACCAGAGATAAAAAATCGGCTTATAGATTCGGTAGAGACCGGCCTTAAAGTGGGCAAGGGCATTGTAATTATTGCTTCAAGCTCCAAGCTAGAAGCCACAGGCCAAAACAAGAAAGCCTTTAGCCTGCAGCCTGTAGCTTCTAGCGAGATAGTTTTTAGCGAACAATACGCCTGTACTAAATGCGGCATTAATCTGCCGGAAATTGAGCCCAGGCTTTTTTCTTTTAATTCCCCTTTCGGCGCATGTCCTGCCTGTAATGGTCTGGGTATAAAACTAGAATTTGACCCGGATTTGGTTATACCCGATAAGAATAAATCAATAAACGAAGGGGCAATTGAACCCTACAGACGCGGCGGAAGAGGCTATATCCTTTATTATCGCTGGCTTCTACGCCAGTTGGCTGAGCAAATTGGGTTTGATCTGGATAGGCCTTTTGAGAAATTAAAAAAGGATGTGCAGAAAACCATACTTTACGGCAGAGATGAGTATGTCGCGGGCAAACGTTTTGAAGGAGTTATCCCACATCTTGAAAGATTATTCCACCAGACACAGAGCGAATATTTGAAAACAGAGATACACAGATTTATGTCTAACCTTGCCTGTCCTGTATGTGCAGGTGCCAGACTTAAAAAAGAAGCCCTGGCAGTTACCATAAATGGAAAAAATATTC
>JAGUWZ010000106.1 GCA_020062065.1 Candidatus Omnitrophota bacterium | reverse complement strand
TTAAAGGAATTATTCTTCTCAGATAAAGTGCCTGCAGAGAAAAAATTTAATCCCAATAGTGATATAGACTTAGTTAAAGACTTAGTCTGGATTGCTGTTGAGTCTGATGTCCCGGCTGAGGCTAAAAGAGAAGCAATAGCGTCTTTAGGCGAAATTTTATCAGCTGACATTGCCTCTGAAGTAATTAGAAAATACGTGGAAATAAAAACAAAAGACATGGTTTGGCGGTTTCCACAGCTAGCCCCTATTCCTGATACGATGTTTCAGGCATTGAAGAAAGCAAACGCAGAAGTAGGGGAAAATAAGCGAGTTAATTTAGCAAATTTCCTGGTCAACCATTGGACTACCTTATGGCGATTAAGATTTGCTGATGAACGCTACACCTCGCAGATTTTCTTAGGCATCCTTGAGAGTCTGGGGCCTAGGCGGCTTGAGGCATTCTTGGATGATATCAAAGAGGGGATATTTGATTCAGATATATACAGATGTTTAAAAATAATCTTCAGCCAAACTCAAGACAGAGATTATAACTATGCCCAGAGAATACTGGAATTGACAACCGCATATAAAGATCTAGAACTTACCAATCTTTTTAAAGAAGTCACTGCATCGAATATTCAAGGCAAACAACTAACGGTTAGGCAGGCATATTTTATCTTAGCGGAAAATCTCCTTAAGACGTTTGCCCAGAAACTTAATGTTTCCTCTGACAGGATTACTGCTGATTGTATTGAAAGATGGCACCTTCCGTATCTATCAAAATTGTTTGTGGGCAGACAAAGGGTGTATAGCCATGGTTCTAGCTACAGGCCTCTACAACAAGTCTTCGACAGCGTGATTAAAGCCACTTTAGAAAATCGCTTTGAGCAGCTTATCACTGATACAAGCGAGGCCAATACCTACGGTGACGGCATGGGCAAGAGAATCGCAGAGCATAACCAGAAAATCAGGAATACACTGCGCTCTTTAGGTGTTAATGTAGAGACCTGGCTTAATTATGCTGAGGAGGATTCTTTTGAATTTGAACCCAGACAAAATGGCAATGGCAGAGGACTCGATATCATAGCTGAGATAAAAGACCTCACTGACATGTTAGTGCACCTTTTGAGCCTACTTGAGGATAAGCACAAAAAGACGCTCACGGACAGCCTCAGCAAAGTCGGCATCGAACTCATTGAGGAGAACGGACAAAAAATTTTGGTAAAGAAAGGAAGCCGGGGGAATGCTAAGTCCAATAGCAATTTGATGCATTTGTTAAAGGCATTCTTTGATGAAAGAAATATCGAGAAATTAAATAAAATACTTAATTTTTTACAAGGTCGATATCCGCAAGGAGAAGTTCCAACCGCCCTGTTCCATTTCAAGGAGAAAATAGATGCGCTTAGAGACTATGTAATAGACCCTGATAAGTTAAAAGAAGCGCTTAGGACAGGAGAGTCTTTTGTTGTGCGGTGCTGGAGAAGAAATCCGGGGAGAGATATATTTCAGGGGAATTTTACTGGTTGCTGCGTAGCTATTGATAACAACTTGCACCCGGAGGCAATCGTAGAGTACTTGATTGATCAGGGTATACAGATTGTGGAAGTGGTGAATGCAGAGACAGGTATAACTATTGCCCAGGCATGGGTTTTTGTGGCGTATGATCAAAGCCGACAGCCGGTATTGGTAATGGATAATATTGAAGTAATGCAGAATTACCCTAAAGGGATGCCAGAGAACAAAATTATCCGGGACAAGATAATCAGTTCTATACAGAATTATGCACATGCAGTAGGCGCGCGAGCCATTTATCTTGGTTATACTCAGTATAATGATGTGGACACCAGTGGTTTTACCACTGTTCCTAACCGGCTGGCAAAGGCAGGTGGGTATCTTTGGGATTTTGAGAATCAGGGGTATACCTATTATCTGGAAGCACTTTTTGGAGAGTCTGTTGGCCCGCACTCCCGCAGTAGCAATAGTAGTATATATGCTACTACAGGCAATATCTTTAGCATTCCGCTTCCTGTCCGTCCTCCTAAGCCTGTTCAGGTAGCAGAACTGAATTTAGCCAGGGTCAGTCCTGAAAATGCAGATGAAGTTATTAACCAGATTACCAGTGTAGAAGCTGCTTCCTATGAAAATCCGTCTTTACGCTTAGGAAGAGATTTTTTGGAATATGCATTACGAAGCCTAAAAGGGATTAATATGGTTTTAAGCCACAAAGGCAAGGTAATTGGCTATGTTTTATCCGTGCCAGCAGAAGATGAAGAGGCAGCGCCTGATATACCAAACAGCCTTTATATAGAGGATTTTGCGATTTTGCCGGAGTACTGCGGCAACCCAGCAGTTCTTTTAAAAATAATCCACACATTTTTAAATGAAATTAAAAAGAGTAATTATGATACTGTTACTTTGGATACACACGACAGAATCGCAGAATTTCTCAAGACAAGATTTGGATTCAAACAGATAGGCATAAAGCCAAACTGGCTTGGCTCAGGCATAGATTTTGCTGTTTTACGTTGGGATAAAAATGAGATAACAGGGAAGGTTCTTAACTCGTTCCGCCATCCCCTTCTGCCTTTCACCCAGCTTGTTGCCGCAAAGCTGGCTCGGCTCGTAAATCCGGCCATATCTGATATGTACTGCAAAGTATATGCATACGCGCTTAATCTTACTTTGGAGTATCTTAAAGCCAGAGGAGTGCGCGGTTCACCCTGGTGGCTTAAGCTACTTGCCCTATGCACCCGCCCTGCCCAAGGTATCAAAGATGGTCAGATAAACTGGCTCATCCCAGAAGAAATCCGCAGGAGAGCCCAAGACAAATACTCCTCCCAAGAAATAGCAGAGATAGAAACATTCATTAAATACCATGAAGAAGCAAAAACCGAAATCGGTGGCCTCCTTGCCCAGTACCGCCTTGCCAGAGAATATATATTATTAGAAAAGCACGCCTGGGTGGGGGCAGAGAAAAAGATTGGGCCGCTGGGGGAAAAGATAATCGCCTTATTCACCTCGCAGTGGCTGGTGGGGATAAAGAAGGTTGCTGCAGCTGCTCTGATTAAATTTAAAAAATGGTCGCTGTCCCTATTTTCCC
>JAGUWZ010000153.1 GCA_020062065.1 Candidatus Omnitrophota bacterium | reverse complement strand
CAATTTCTCGACGGAGATTGCTTCATCGCCATCGCCTGCGCCTCCTCGCAATGAGGGGAATGTGTATTAGGCACACCCCTTAGGTAATTGATTATATGGCCAATTATTTTGGTTTTATTGATGAGACAGGAGTATTACATAATAATTCAGAACAGCGCTTTTTTGGAATTGGTCTTCTAAAGTGCGAAGATACGTCTGCTCTATACGAAGAGCTCAGGGTTTTAAAGAATAGAGCTGAATCAAAATTCAAGAAGAGTTGCTTTGAATTTAAGTTTTCCAGTATTACATGGGGCTCGCATGAATTTTATTACGAACTTATAAATTTATATTTTAAATTTACAAAACTACAATTTTGTAGTTTCGTCATTGATAAAGCCAATCCGGGAGTAAAAATTGAAGAAGCCTTCCCAGATACTTGGGAAGCATACATAAGCTATTCGAAGCTACTAATCAAAAATAACTTGCAGCCCAGTGATAAAATTTGTGTAATTGCCGATTTTCTGGGAAAGCCAACAACAAGTAATAAATATTATGAACCGGAAATTAAAACGCTATCCAATATTTACAATGCAACCGTTTTAGAATCACATGCTTCGCTTTTTATTCAAACGGTAGATGTTTTAGTTGGGTGCGTTGTGTTTGATTTCAGGCGAAAAAGACAATCGGAGAAGAAATTCGATGTGGTTAAGGGGAGAGTTTGTGATTTCCTTAAAGGAAAGTTAGAGGTAGAAAATTTGGCTAGTAGTTTTACGAAAGATCAGCCGAATTACTTTAGCGTTTGGGAATTTAATCCTGTAAAATAAAAATGCGAGCCATCGACCCAGTCAACGCCCGCATTTTAAATATAGCCTATAAAAGGACAAATGTCAAGAATTTTTCGAATTTGGGTAGTATACTCAATTGTGTGTAAATTCGCTTCAAAAGAGGTAATGGGTTTATATTGCAAGCAATATACCTAGGGGACAGTTTCCTGTATGCCTAGGGGACAGTTTCCCGATTGGCTCAGAAAGCGTCTCCAAATCCAAATACATATGGAAAAATATAAAGTAACATTTTATCCGGATAACAAAACTGTAGAAGTAGAAAAGGGCAAGACCATTCTTTCTGCGGCTATATCTACGGGGGTTTATATAAATTCCAGCTGCGGAGGTGACGGTGTTTGCGGCAGGTGTAAGGTAATCTTAAGAAGCGGCCAAGTCATTAGTCAACCCGCCGGCAGGATAACTTTGGAAGAAAGAAAACGCGGGGTATATCTGGCTTGTCTTGCTACTATACACAGCGATTTAGAAGTGGAAGTTCCTGCTGAATCCAGGATAGATTTAGAAAAATTAAGTCCGCAAGATTTAGATTTAAGGCTAAAGGGCATTTATTCAGATTCCGAAGATGTAGAATCGGCTGTCTCTGTTTTAGGCGAAGAGATTTTTGTGCATTCGCCATTGGCGACAAAACTGTATTTAGAATTACCGCTGCCGGATTTAGAAGATAAAATCAGCGATTTAGAAAGGCTCTATCGGCAGATTCGTCGCATTCAAGATATCCCGATTATGCAGACAGGTCTAGCGAATATCAGGCGCCTGGGAGAACTATTTCGTTCTGCGGATTGGAAGATTACCGTGACATTGGGTAAAAGAAACGGGACCACCGAGATAGTCCTGGTTGAGCCAGGTGATACCTCCCATAAAAATTTCGGTTTATGTTTTGATATAGGAACCACCACTATCGCCGGGCAGTTAGTAGACCTAAATTCTAAGAGGGTTTTGGGTACAAAGGCCACCTACAACAAACAAGCCAGTTTTGGCAGCGATATTATCACCCGGATTATTTATGCGCAAGAACAGGACGGATTGGAGAAATTACATCACGCGGTGATTGACGGGATGAATCAGATGATTCAGGAATTAATACAGGAGCACAAAATAGACCTTAATGACGTAAATTGCATTTTATGCGCCGGCAATACCACAATGGTCCATCTTTTGTTACGTGTTGAACCCACATATATCAGAAGAGCGCCTTATGTGCCCACGGCAAATTTTGTGCCTACTATCCGGGCCGCGGAAGCCGGCATAAAGATAAATCCCCGTGGCCTATTATCCTGCGTCCCCGGGGTATCCAGCTATGTAGGCGGAGATGTTAGCGCAGGGGTTTTATCCTGCGGTTTGTCTGATTTAGAAGATTTAGGCATCTTAATTGATATTGGCACCAACGGAGAGATAGTTTTAGGCAACCGGGATTTTCTTATTTCTGCTTCTGCCTCCGCAGGCCCGGCTTTTGAAGGCTCAGGCGTAAGCTGTGGCATGCGCGCAAGCCGTGGAGCCATCCAGAGACTAAAGATTACGCCTGGCGATTTTAAGGTTAGCTATAATACTATCGGCGAAACAAAGCCTTTAGGTATATGCGGCTGTGGATATATTGACATAATTGCCCAGATGTTACGCGTGGGCTTGCTCGATAAAAACGGTAAGATAAATTTGATTAAACACCCGCGCATCCGTGATAGCGCAGACGGCCGGGAATTTATAGTTGCATTTAAGAACGAATGCGCTATAAGCGCTGATATTGTGATTAGCGAAGATGATATTGAGAATATCAAGAGGTCCAAGGCGGCAATTTATTCTGCTGCTTCAAGCTTAGTTAAACACATGAATCTGGATTTTGCTGAAATAAAGAAGATTTTTATTGCCGGCGGATTTGGTAGTTACCTTGATATAGATAATGCCATAAACATAGGGCTATTACCGGATTTAGAGAGGTCCAGATTTATCTTTGTCGGCAATAGTTCATTAGCCGGGGCCCGCCAGATACTTTTATCTTATGAGGCAATGAAAAAGGCGGATGAGATTGCCAGGAAAATTACTTATTTTGAATTGTCGGTTGAGCCGGGATATATGGATGAATATATCGCAGCCTTGTTTTTCCCGCACACGGATTTGAATAGGTTTCCAAGTATAAAAATATAACAAGTTACCATATGCATATAGAGGTTAGACCTCTAGATGCAAGTGATGTTAATAAAAAGTGGGCTACAGCATAGCCATAGCAGGTAAAGGCGGGACAGGAAAAACTACTCTCGCGGCTTTAATTATCAGGTTGCTTAAAGAACGAAAAGGAGGTTCTGTATTAGGGATTGATGCAGACCCCAACAATAATCTCGCCGAGTTTTTAGGCGTTAAGGTCAAGGAAAGCATTAGTGGTATCCTTGACCGCGTTGCTGCGCAACCGGATAAAATTCCCGCAGGTATGACCAAAGATAGATTCTTAGAATACCAGGTCCAGACTATAATTCAGGAAGATGAGGGTTTTGATTTGCTGACTATGGGAAGACCCGAAGGCGCGGGGTGTTATTGTTACGTGAACAATGTTTTAAGAAATGTGATGAGTGGGTTGATTAAAGATTATGATTTTGTGGTTATTGACAATGAGGCTGGACTGGAACATTTTTCCCGCAAAACCACAGGTTCTACTACTGCATTAGTAGTGATTTCTGATTCGACTGCTGCGGGCTTGCGCGCAGCAGAAAGAATTAGTGAATTAGTAGAGGAGTTAAAGATAAAAACGAAAAATAAATTCCTGATTATTAACCGCGGGGATGAAGAAATAGACAAAGAAAAGATAAACAATAGAGGGCTTAAGTATATAGGCAGGATTCCTGAAGACCCGCAGTTAACAGATATAAGTATTAACAATAATTCAGTGTTTAGTTTAAAGAAAGATACAGCATCTCTTGCGGCAATGGCTGGGCTGTTAGGCAAAATAATAACAGGGGGTATCTAAAGAATATGGCAGTTGAGTTAATGCTTGAGAAATGGCCAGGGAAAGTTGGTGAATTAACTTTGGGCGCAACTGAGCAAGAAGGCGGAAGCAGGTCCGGGGTAATTAAATTGGGTGGACAAACAACGCTTCCTTTCTTATTCCCCGAGGGCAAAATCCCCTACAAACCGCGCCTGGCTTTTGAAATCTGGGATATTGCGCCGCTGGATTGGCCACAGGACTTGAGCCAGGTTTATGCGCATGTCTTCGCTGATCCTTATCTCTGGGCGGAAAAATGTGTGCGGGAATACAAGGCCGAAATTCTTTGTATAAAACTTCAAGGAGCCCATCCTGATTTCGGGAATAAAACACCGGAACAAGAAGCAGAACTGATCAGGGGGTTATTAAAAAGGGTGGATTTGCCTTTGGTTATATTAGGATGCGGGGATCGTGATAAAGATAATCTGGTTTTGCCAGCCTGTTCTGAGGCAGCAAAGGGAGAACGTTGCCTTGTAGGAAGCGCAGCGCAGGATAATTATAAAACCCTGACTGCCGCAGTATTAGCTGACGGCCATAATATTATCGCTGAGTCGCCCATTGATATAAATATAGCCAAGCAGTTAAATATACTTATTTCGGACTCAGGACTTCCTTTAGAACGAATTGTAATTAATCCTACTATCGGCGCTCTGGGTTATGGATTGGAATATGCCTATTCTATTATGGAACGGGCGCGTTTATCCGCATTATCCGGTGACAAGATGGTGGCTTTACCTTTTATCTGTTTAGTAGGACAGGAGGCCTGGCGGGCAAAGGAAGCCAGGGTAGGCTCTCAAGAAACCAGTATAATCTGGGAAGCGCTTACTGCCACAGCCCTTATTCAGGCAGGAGCGGACCTTTTGGTTATGCGCCACCCGCAGGCAGTAGAGAAAGTAAGTAACTATATAGATAACTTATGGGGATAATTTTTAGGAGAATAATATGTTTATAATCGGCGAGTTGATTAACGGGATGTATTTATCCATAGCCAAAGCCATAAAAGAAAAGAATAAAGAAGTTATACAAAAATGCGCTCTTGACCAGATAGCTTGTGGTGCAGACGCCTTAGATTTAAACTGCGGGCCTGCTTCTAAAAATCCAACAGCTGATATCCAATGGCTGGTAGAGGTGATTCAGGAAGTTACGGATAAGACTTTAGTCCTGGACTCAAGCAAGCCGCAGGTCATTGATGCTGGATTAAGGGTGATGAAGAATAAAGTGATGATTAATTCTACAACCGCAGACCCCCAGAAGCTGGCGATTATGATTCCGTTGGCTAATCAACACAATGCTAAACTTATTGGCCTGGCAATTGATGCAAAGGGGATTCCTCAGAATAAAGATCAGAGATTGGAACTGGCGGCTACGATAGTATCAGCTTGTTCTGAGTCAGGATTTCCTATTGAAGAACTTTATCTAGATCCCATTGTCTTGCCGGTTAATCTCGGTCAGGCGCAGATGAAAGATATCTTAGAGGCGATTCGTGACTTCAAGATTATTTCCGAACCTCAACCGAAAACCGTAATTGGTTTAAGCAATGTTTCACAGGGAAGCTCTTTTAGAAGCCTTATCAACCGGATGTTTCTGGTAATGGCAGTTGGTTATGGTCTGGATGCGGCAATACTTGACCCCACAGATAAGGAATTGATGGATTCATTGATTACTGCAGAATTGATTTTAAACAAACAGATATACTGTGATTCTTATCTGGATGCTTATAGAAAAAAATAATTTTGAATAAATAAGATTCTTCGCCGCATCTGCGGATTAGAATCAATTTTTCTTCTATAAAAATGTTGGGAAAAAATTGAGAT
>JAGUWZ010000005.1 GCA_020062065.1 Candidatus Omnitrophota bacterium | reverse complement strand
ATAACACTCCATCCCTTCCTCTATAGAAATCTCATTCAGACTATATACACCTTGTTCAAGCCTTATCTTCTGATCCTCTATTATCAACTCCCAGACCCTTCTTGTGGCATATTCATCCTGCTTAGTTATATACTCCCCAAGCCCTTGTTTCTTTAAAAAGCCCTCTAAAGGCAAGATTATCTGTTCAAGTAGAATTTTCCAGAGTAGCTCCTCTTTTAGGTAGCGGTCAATAATCCTGCCTACACCTATGTCTTTCTCTTCCCTCTTTTGTATAATCTCTTTTACCAGAATCCAGTTATCATCCTCATACACCCTCTTAAGTTCCTCTAAATAAAGCCTTATTTGATTGATAAAACCCCAGAACTTAAGATAATCTAACGCCTTCTCTTCCCTATCCTTTTCATCCTTTGTCTTTTTAACCAGCTCGTCCAGCTCAACAACAAAAACCCCTAATATCCCATCCTTATCCCAGCCATTAGCATAGATAGACTCAACCATAGACTTAATCAATTTTACTGCCTCTTCTAAATTCTCATCCCCTATCTTAAGTCTAACCAAAACATCTACACCTCTTCCATAGATTTCCCGTGCTAACCTCTCTAAATAGCAATCAAGTTTGAATAGCTTAAGTGGCAAGGTCTTACTCATATCACCCTGAAGGCTCTTATTAAGCTCCAGGCGTAATTTGCTTAATTCTATACTTACACCTAACCAATCTTTGTCTATAACTTTCTTTTTAGCTATATCAATAAAATTTTGCAATTTCAAAATATCCTTTATATCACTACCGAATTCGTTAATCTTTTTCTCTATTTCACCTGGCTCTATCTCAGATAATTCCTTAACTATCTCATAAATCCTAAGCACCACTGCCTCTTTGCTCTTCTCTACGCCTTTATTTATAAACTCCATCAATTTAGTCTGGTCACCAGCGCACCTCTTTAACGTCTCTCTTTCATCCTCCCCCAATCCCCCATTCAATTTAATATTCTTCTTATTCATATATGCCTTTACAGTTTTCAAATGTGTGGGTAGCCAGACTCCATGAATAGCATCACAAAGTTTTTCTTCATCTGTTCCACCTGTAAGGGCAAGCGCCGCAGTTAAAGCCATTAACTCCCTATACTCTCCGCTGATAGCCTTGATTATTCCTCGAATAAGCCGATGCCCTGGCTTGATATCTCTCAATGATAAGATATTTTCTATAGAATTTTCTATACGAGGATAGTGTCTCGTATTTACTCCTAAGTATAAATGAACAAAAAGCTGGCTTAAAAGCCTCTCTATTATTTTTGGATCTACCTGTATTTTTGAATCTACCTGCGCAATAGCAGTATCTATCTCATCTAAAAGCTCAACAAGGACCTTATCCTTTGCTAAGGGTTCCTTTATTTCCTCTCCAAATCCTTCCCTAACCAACTCTGCCAACTCCTTCACCGCCTCTTTAGCGCCTTCACCCCAGGCCTGAATCTCAATCTTATCATCGCAATAAACCTCAAGACACTGTACTTCTAATACTTCCTTACCATTTACCCATTCATAACCTCTTTTTGTAATTTTCCTAACTCTTATCGTTGCTTGACGATACTTGCTAGCCACACGAATAAATGAACCAGCTGGTCGCGCATGCATTCCATTAGAATTAACTACTGTTACTATTTTCTTAATTCCTTCAATATCAACTGGGGTTATAAGTTCCGTCCCTCCAATATCTTCTTCAATATCCGTGTCCATCTCTATAACAGGAGAAGATGCAGTACACTTTCTTTTTATCAGCAAAAATACTGTCGTTTCTATCCGACCAATTGCTAATAAAGAGGTTGTAAATAAATTATCCAGCGACAAGAAATCTTCTTTACCTACGAGGCGCAAAGAGCTCAAAATAAACCGGGTCGCTGTGGCGAATAGGCCCCCACCAGCCACGGGCACGGGGAGACGGACCAAATCCGTTAAAAACTTCCACAGCGACCCGAACTCTTGCCTGACAAAATTCCTTATTGAACTTATTGCAGAGCTAACTGCTTTTACAGCACTATACATCCAGAATCGCTCAGCATTTTTCCTTACAGTATCAAGCTCAACAACAACTATACCAGTGAATCTAAAGTTGCCTTCTTCTGTAACCTCATATTTATCAGCAGTTAAATCAATTATATACTTCTTACCTCTGATTGTTGCTATAACATAACAGTTTACACAATAATAGTCTCCCCAAAGAATTTCATCTTTAATAATACTGTTTTTTATCTTATTTTTTCTTAATATTTCTGATGTTGCTTTAGCAGCAAGTATAGAATTATTAATTCCATTGGAAACATAGGGACAATTCACCATAAGTCTTTCCCTGACTCCTGACAATTTGGATAGCACCCCTAAAGAGAGTATCTTCTTTAGTCTCTTTGGGTTGCTTACTTGAGTATATTCACCAACTGGGCTGCGAAACTTACCACCATAGACAAAAGTATCGTTCCCATTATAAAAATTTATCCTTTGCCATCCCGTGTTTGTTCTTTTAAAGCTTACCCTAACAAAAGAGCGAGATTTAAATCCTATCACCCACTCATCTATGTTGATTATATCCAAAAATAGCTCTTCAAGGCCTTCCTGTTTTCTCCAGGCATTTACTCTTGCTAATCTCTTCTTTATTTCTTCTAAATTTAAATTCATTAGGGCACCTTTTCCTAGGTCATTAAACACAGTTTTTAAAGGAATATAGGGTTTCTCAACCAATGCACTCTCTATTTCTTGTCTGGAACTTAGACAACTCTGCTTAACATACTTCTTTAATTTCTTTTTACTATCTCGCGTCATTCTACTAAGGGGCAGAGATGTTTCAAAGGCAATGGTATTATTCGGATAAACCTTAACATTTATAGTTGGGTTAAGCTTGCTAAGTTCAAACCCTACCACCATCCCAGGTTCTATATTACCTTTACCTAAGGGCCCTTGGTAAGATGCCTGATACTTAGCCTTAGTCCAAGCTATTCCACCTTCGTCTAATCTAAACCATAAGTTGCCATCTTTACCAGGTCCAAGATACCCGCCATTCTTCGTAGCTACATTTACAAGTGTACTCATAGAAGTTCCGTGATAGGCCTTGGTTATTCCTGTTTCATCTATAAAGACTCCAAGGGGTATGACTATAGCAGAGCCTTTGAGTGTTGGTTTTATAAAATTACGGTAATTCGCAGCCAAGTCACTCCATTCTTTTCCTTCTATCTTTAATAAGGTACCCACCGGCGAGGCAGCGCCTCTGTTTAATTGGTGGTCAGCGACTTGGGATTTGGGCGAGCCGGTAGTCTCTGGTGGAAGCAATTTCTTAACTATAGCTAAAAGAAACTTAAGCTTATCTTTTGAAGGATAAGAAATTTCTCCTGCCTCTGTATAGATATTACAGACTTCAACCAAATATTTTTTTCTCAAATTATTTAATTTAAGGATATCCAAGACAATTGTACAAATTAATGCATTTTTAATTCGTTTTGCTCCTTCTAGATACAGTTCTATTTTGTTATCAACTCTCCCAACGCACTTTAATAATATGTATTCATCCATCTTGTCAATCTTTTCCTTGCGAGAAGACCAAGAGGTTCTTGTTTTGCCAAAAAGAGCGTTCAATGAATCCGTGTTTGCTTTTATTTCTTTTCTCCTTTGGCTATGGTCATCCTCATTAATTATCTTATATTCTATCGTGAATAGTGTCTTTAAAAACTCTTTGCGATCCTCTTCTTCTGTTAAATAATTATTAATTTTAGTCTCATAGCGTTCAATATCAGCTAATTCTCTTTCTAGTTTTCCGCTTAATTTATCTGATTTGTTTAAGATTGTCCTAATTGCTGTTTCTATTCCTTCTATTTCTTCTAGGTCAAGAGCACAATGTTTAAGTGAGGCATTTAAGGCTTTTAAAGAGTTGAGAAAAACATTTAATTTTCCTTTTAGAGAAGGCATTTGAAATTTTACTTTCTCTCCCTTTAAAATAATTTCTTTTTCATACCTTTGCTTCTTCGACTCTTTTATTTGTTCTTTTATATTTTGTATTCTCTTTTTTATGTCTTGT
>JAGUWZ010000036.1 GCA_020062065.1 Candidatus Omnitrophota bacterium | reverse complement strand
ATAATGGTTTATCTTTATTTATAGGCCTTAAAACCAGGCAACTCTTTAATTTCTACCTTTTGGAATCGAACGTCTTTAACATCCATGATTCCTTCTATATAACGCCAGAGGATAAGCGTATCAGACTTAACCTCTTCTTTTATTTGTTTATCCGGAGGGATTAAATTACCTTTTTCATCCCACCAAATTCCCAGCTCGTATTTTGGGTTCTCTATCCAAATCCCTTCATTTTCAATCCCGGTTACCACAGCCCAAAAAGTTACTCCATATATCTGAAAAATACTCAAATCGTCTTTTATTTCTTCGCAAAGTTTAAAAAGCACTAACTTACCTTTTAACTCCTCTATGCGCATATTACCCACCTCCCCATAATCTAATATTACACCTTCCCAAAATAAAAATCCCCAGAATCAAACAACTACCTTGCTGCTTCTAAGAGTTTTTTTGTGTACTGCTCGGATGGTTGATTAAAAATATCACCAACTTTTCCTCGCTCTATAATCCTGCCGTTTTGCATTACGATAACCGCATCCGAGATATATTTAATCACACCGAGGTTATGGCTGATAAAGATATAGGTCAGATTGAACTTCTGTTTTAATTCAATAAATAAATCCAGAAGCTTTGCCTGGACGGTCAAATCCAATGAAGAAATAGGTTCATCAAGGACGATGAACTTCGGCTCGCTGGCAAGCGCCCTGGCAATGCAAATGCGCTGGCGCTGTCCTCCGGAAAACTCATGAGGATAACGAGTCAAAATATCACCGCTTAACCCAACCGTCTCTAATAAGTTAACTACTTTATCTCTAATGTGTTTCCTGTCAACAATCTTATGTATAATCATCGGTTCGCAAATTATATCAAATATGCGCATCTTAGGATTCAAACTATTATAGGGATTCTGAAAAATAATCTGCGTGTCTTTGCGGAAATTCCTGATAAAATCCTCACTGAAAAAAATCTCACCCGTTGTAGCAGGGATTAAATCCAGAATTATCTTAGCCAAAGTAGTCTTACCCGAACCGGATTCACCCACAATTCCCAGGGTGGTAAATTCAGCTACGCTAAAACTTACCTCATCAAGCGCTTTTAGCATCCCTGCTTCACGACGAAAGATGCCTTGTTCTATAGGAAAATATTTGCTTATCCTTATTACATTAAGAATCATATCCTGCCAATCCTCTCATAGGCACTAAGTAACTCTTGGGTATGAAAATGTTTCGCTGATTTAAAAAGCTCTTGGCTATCTGCCTCTTCTACCACCCTGCCTTTATACATTATAAAAATCCGATCAGCAATTTTTTGGGCAATGGATAAATTGTGGGTGATAAAAAGCAAGGAAAATTTCAGCTTGTTCTTAAGCTCTAAAAGCAAATCCAGAATCTCTTTTTCGATGGTTACGTCTAATGAAGTGGTTGGCTCATCGGCGATTAAAAGTTTAGGATTACAAGCTAAACTCATGGCAATAAACGCCCTTTGGTTTAAGCCTCCGGAAAGCTGGTGCGGATAACTCTGAAAAACCCGCTTAGCCTCCCAGATTCTTACTTTTTTTAGAAGATCAATTGTCTCTTCGTAAGCCTCTTTTTTATTTTTTCCCTGGTGCAACTTTATAACTTCTATGATTTGCTCCCCAATTGTATAAACTGGATTTAAGAAACTCACCGGCTCCTGAAAAATATAGGCAATATCCTTACCCCGAATCTTTATCAATTCATTTTCATTTAAGCAAAGCATCTCTCTGCCTGCTAAGTTAATCACACCCCAGACGATATGAGCATTGCGCGGCAAAATCTTGCAGATGGATAATGCAGTTATGGTTTTTCCTGAACCGGATTCACCTGCCAGAACCACTACTTCATTTTCTTTTATATTCAGATATGCTCCGTCCACAGCAGTAATAACCCGCTCATCCAGATGAAACTCAACTTTTAGATTTTTTATTTCTAATAAATTCCCCATTTATCCGATAATCTTTTTCAATCCTTCAGCTATAAAATTAAAACCCAGAATAGTAACCAAAATTGCTAAGCCGGGAAATACAGTAATCCACCAGGCAATGCCTAAGGTGGATTTTGCCTCAATGAGAATATTTCCCCAACTGGGGATGGGCGGCTGGACCCCCAGACCTAAAAAACTCAAACCAGTTTCCAAAAGAATTGCTCCTGCTATGCCTAAGGTGGCATTTACCAGAACCGGACCAATGGCATTGGGGATAAGGTGGCGCATAATAATTCTTGCTGAAGAAGCGCCAATGGCTTTTTCTGCCTGGATAAATTCTCTTTCCTTTAAAGAAAGGATTTCACTGCGGATAAGCCTGGCTGGCCCCATCCAGCTGGTAAGTCCAATGATGACCATAATATTAATAATCGAGGGCTCTAAAAATGCTACTACTGCCAGAATCAGAAAAAAGGTAGGAAAACACAGCATAATGTCGGCGAAGCGCATAATTAAGGTATCCATAAATCTTCCATAAAAACCTGAAAGAGAACCCAAGATTACACCCAGAAAAACTGCAATGCCCACTGCAATCACACCGATGATTAAAGAGATTCTACAACCATAGATTATCCGGCTTAATAAATCACGGCCTAAACTGTCTGTGCCCATCCAGTGTTTTGCTGAAGGCGGGATAAGTAAACTGTCTTGCGCAATCATAGCCGGGTCATAAGGACTTATCCAGGGCGCCAATAATGCAATGACGCTTAATATACTAATAATCGCAATTCCGGTTATTAAATAGGTATTTTTCATTACCTTTTATACTTGATCCGCGGATCCACATAGCCATAAGCGATGTCCGCGATTAAATTACCCAACATAGTCAATACTCCGCCTAGCACTACCTCAGCCATAATTAAAGGATAATCCCGGCTCATTACTGCTTCATAGAAAAGACGGCCAATACCCGGGATGGCAAATATTGACTCAAAGATAACGCTTCCGCCTAAAAGGCCGGGAATAGAAAGTCCGATAATGGTAACCACAGGTAAAATTGCATTGCGTAAAGCATGTTTATAAATTACCTTCTCTTGCGATAAGCCTTTTGCCCGGGCAGTATAAATATATGGCTGCTTTAAAGCATCAATCATATTTGAACGGATGTATCGCGTCAAACCTGCAAAGCCTCCTAAAGTAGAAACCAGAATAGGCAGGAATAGATGATGCGCTAAGTCCAATATTTTCTTTCCGAAACTGAAATATTCAAAATCCAGTGATTTAAGCCCGGATATGGGCAACCAGCCCAATTGTATAGATAATAACTGCATCAAAAGCAAAGCCAGCCAGAATGTCGGCGCAGCAAAGAGTAAAAATACCAAAATAGTTAGAGCATGGTCAAAAGCGCTACCCGCCTTAACCGCAGTTTTAACACCTAAAGGAATAGCAATGAGAAGAACGAGGATTAAAGAAAAAATATTTATGGTCAGGGTTATAGGAATTCTTTCTAAAATCTTTTCGGCAACTGGACGCTCATCTATAAAAGAGCGTCCGAAATCAAACTTACCTAGTTTAACCAACCAATTTATATACTGGATATGCAGAGGTTTATCCAGACCGTATAATTTCTCAAGGCGCAGCCTTACTTCCTGCGAAACTTTGGGATTAAATGCTTGTTCAATCTGCGTGGGTTTGCCCGGAGCTAAATGGATAATGGCGAAGCTGATAATAGTAATACCTAAAAGCAGCGGGATAATTCCTAATAGTCTTCTTATAAGGTAACTAAGCATCGTTGCTCTGGAGAGTTATGGCGTAATCCTGTATTTTTGCTCGGGACGAGGCACCCACCAGTCTATAAAATTATAACCTATTCCAGCGGCTGCTGGTTTTACTTCCCGAAAACGTTTGTGCAATATCAAGAGGCTATCCGGCACATAAAGGAACATACACGGCTGTTCCTCATAAATTATCTCATGGATACGATGATAATAAGCCCTTCTTTTTTCCTGGTCAAACGTCCGGCGCGCCTGCACCAGGACATTATCCACTTCTTCATTCTGGTAACTTAAAAAATTAAATTCCCCCTGCTTTGTTTTCGAAGAATGCCAGATATCATAGTTATCAGGTTCGCGGGACAATGACCATCCCAGAATTACTGCCTCAAAGTCTCTTTTGTCAATAAATTGAGTCAAGAACACGCTCCATTCCACCACCTTGATTTTTACCTTTATTCCAATCTCTTTAAGACGTCTCTGGATAATCTGGGCTGTCTTAATGCGTTCGTCGTTGCCTTGATTGGTAATGATGGTAAATTCAAAAATCTCGCCTCTTTTTTCTAACCATCCGTCTCCATTGGCGTCCTGCCAGCCAGCTTCCTTTAACAATTCCTTGGCCTTCCAAGGAGCAAAGCCCGCAGGGACTACTTTTTCATTATATGCCCAGGATTCAGGGACAAACGGACCAACACAAACCTTACCCAACCCTAAATGAACTATATTAATTATCTCCTCTTTATCCACCGCGAAATTTAAAGCCTGTCTGACTTTTTTATCTTTAAATTTTGGGTTACTCAGGTTATATCCCATATAAACATAACTAAAACTGGGAAGCCTGAATTTAGTATAGTATTTCTTAAAAAAATTTGTCTCGGTTTGACGGCTATATTGTAAAGGAGAAAGCCCTGATGAATCTAACCCTTGAGTCGCCAGTTCCAGGAATATGGTGGACTCGTCTGGAATAACCCGGGTAATTACCCGGTCAATATAAGGCCTTTTCTCGAAATACTTATGATTAGATACTAATTCGATTTTCTCCTGGGTTTTCCAGCTTTTAAATTTATAAGGTCCCAACCCAATGGGCTTGCGGGAATATTTGGTGTTATT
>JAGUWZ010000154.1 GCA_020062065.1 Candidatus Omnitrophota bacterium | reverse complement strand
TCTTCCTCAAAACGTTTTCTTTGTTCCAGAGGATCGTTTAGCTCTGAATAGGCATTGGCTACTTCCATACCGGCAATAAACAACTCAAACCTCTCGGAAATAAAAGGCTCATCCTTCTTGGTTTTTGCCAAAGGACAAAGTATGGTGAAGTAATCCGTAACAAATGTGGGATTGACATTCATATCCTGCTCTAGGGTATCTTCAATAATCTTATTAATCTGGGTGCGGCTCAAAACTTCCTTATCCTTGGCAAAACCTTTGGCTTTTAATTTTTCTAACATCGCATCTTCTTTATCCTCAGGTAAAATGCCGAATTTTTCTTTCACTAATTCCACAAATGAAATTCTCTTCCACGGAGGAGTTAAATCTATTTGTTTTCCTTGATAGACAAAATTCATTTTGCCGAAAACTTCTTGGGCTACGCTGACAATTAAAGATTCACACAGATGCATCATCTGTTCATAATTTGCAAAGGCGGCATAAACCTCAAGCATAGTAAATTCCGGATTGTGTTTAATAGACACTCCTTCATTACGGAAACTACGGTTTATTTCATAGACTTTATCCAAGCCGGCAACTAAAAGCCTTTTTAGATAGAGTTCCGGCGCAATGCGCAGATATAAATCCAAATCATATTCATTATGATGAGTTTTAAAAGGTCTGCCCGCAGCCCCGCCGGGTATACTCTGCATCATCGGAGTCTCCACTTCAAGAAAACCCCTTTCATCCAGCGAATTTCTTATGGCCCGGATAATCTGTGAACGCCAGATGAATACTTTTTTTACTTCTGGATTAGAAATCAAATCTAAGTAGCGCTGCCGGTAACGCAGCTCTATATCTTTTAAACCATGCCATTTTTCAGGTAAAGGCCTTAAGGCCTTGGATAAAATGACAAATTCTGTTACTTTTACCGTTAGCTCGTCGGTATGGGTTTTAAAAAGTTCACCGGTTACACTGATGAAATCCGCGATTTCTATATTCTCAAGCAGGCTGAATTTTTCCGGGCCGATAAAATCCGCTTTAATATAAAGTTGGAGCTTGCCTGTAGAATCCCTCAAATCCGCAAATATCACCTTACCGTGTAAACGTTTAGCTATAAGCCGACCGCATATGCTTACCTTCTTGCCTTCCTGGAAATTACTTACTATTTCGCCGATATCTAAGCGGTTAGGAAAAGGCTTATCGTAAACCGCTATGCCTTGGGATTGGAGAACTTCTAATTTAGCCTTTCTCTGTTGGATAATCTCATTCACTTCCATAATTGTATAATTATATAGTATAAATAACCTCGTGTCAATCTCGTAGATGATTCAACCTTACGCGGTTGACTATTTAATATAACAAGGGGGGTTTTGTGGCTTGGCGGTCCTAAGCTATCTTAAAAATTGAAAAAAGGCTGGATTTTGTTTTCTTCTATTTCCAAAAGCCGAAGCGCTGCTTTGATATTAAAAGGACCGATGCTTTGTCTTTCAATCTCTGAAACATAACCCACACAATCCAAATCCCTGGCTATGTCTTCTGCCAGTTGTCGCACATATGTGCCACGGGAACATCTAAGATAAAATTGTATATTCGGCAAAGTGAATTTTAGCAAACGCAGTTCTTTGATGGTCACTTTGCGGGGACTGCGTAATACATTAGTCCCTCGTCTGGCTAACTTATACAGCCGCTCACCCTTATACTTGAGCGCAGATACCATAGGGGGAACCTGAAAAATTTCTCCACTGTAAGACAAAAAAGCCTTTTTAACCATCTCTTCATTAACGTGACTAAAATCTTTTTTATCAATAACCTTACCTTCGCTGTCACCGCTGGATGTCTTAATTCCCAGGGTCAGCGTAGCCAAATATTCTTTGTCAAAACTCAAGAATTTATTAAATAGTTTTGTGCATCTGCCCAATAAAACCACCAAAACCCCTGTGGCTTGAGGGTCTAATGTTCCAGCATGGCCTACCTGGCGTATACGTAACTTATTGCGCACATAATCCACCACATCATGCGAAGTCATACCTTTCGGTTTGTTGACGACTATAATACCGTCTTTCATTTGTTGTTTTGTTGAAATTTGCTGCAAGCTACGCCTCAAAAGTCTGCAGCTTATGGCCCTCAAAACCAATTATTATAAGTAGCTATGATTTTTAAGATATCCCACGTAATCCTTAATCGCGTCTTCCAGAGTGAAAAACTTATGATTCAGGCCAGTCTTTTTTAATTTAGTTAAGTCTGCCTGGGTGAAGTATTGGTATTGATCCCTTAACTCCTGAGGCATGTCGAAATACTCTATTTTTGGCTCAAGACCTAAAGCAGAGAATAATGCCTTGGCAACATCATTCCAGCTTCTGGCAATTCCTGTCCCAAGATTAAATATGCCTTTTTTATCCGGATGCTTAATAAAATAATAGATAGTTTCTAAAGCATCCTTCACGTATATAAAATCTCTTTTTTGCTCTCCGTCGGCAAATTCCTTCTTGTATGACTTAAAGAGCCGCAAATTTTGCCCCCCAGCAACTTTATCAAATGCCTTAGCAATTACACTTCTCATCTCCTGCTTGTGATACTCGTTAGGTCCGAAGACATTGAAAAACTTAAAACCCGTAACTTTGTTTGAGAGTTTGTTTTTTACCAGCCAGAGGTCAAAAAGCTGTTTGGAATACCCGTACAAATTAAGAGGTTTGAGTTTCAGGGTAATTTCATCCTCATCGCTGTAACCAAATTCACCTCTGCCGTAGGTTGCAGCAGAAGAGGCATAAATAAAAGGGATATTTTTAGCCAACGCCCATTTAGCCAGTCTCTGGGAGTATAAATAATTATTTTCCATCAGGTATGCAGCGTTGGATTCTGTGGTCAAAGTGCAGGCGCCCATATGCACTATAATATCTATCTGAGTTTTTAGCGTACCTGTTTCTAGACAATCAAGAAATTTATCTTTATCTATGTAGTCCTCAAACTGTTTACCTGCCAGATTTTTGCATTCTTTAGAACAATCAGGACGATCAACAACAATAATTTCATTTATTCCCTGACTATTCAGCTTCCAGATAAGACAGCTTCCAATAAATCCTGCTCCGCCGGTAACTATGATTTTCATTTCTGCTCCTTTAAGGGAGGGGACGGTTCTTCATTACATAACAGATTATATCACAGAGTGTTATAAAAGCATTAATTTTTATGAGCCTTGGGACTTAACTTCATACAATGTGTAGGTAGCCTTAATTGGAATTATTCTGGCATGTCTGGGCATAGA
>JAGUWZ010000132.1 GCA_020062065.1 Candidatus Omnitrophota bacterium | reverse complement strand
TTTTTTTAATGATCAGGTTCCGACGATTATTGCTTCTCTTCGTCTATAATCGCCAGAGCTTCTCCTACATTTACCGTATCGCCTTCTTGGAAAAATATCTCTGTAATTATTCCGGAACGCGGACTTGGAAGGTTAAACGCAGCTTTATCTGTGGTTAATTCTACTAAATCGTCTTTTTCCTTGACCTTATCGCCTTCTCTAACAAACCAATAAGAAACAATCGCTTTTTTAATTCCTTCTCCTAATTCCGGTAAGATTACCTTCGTCATCTTCTATTCTCCCGATTAAAGAAACTATCATTAAGGAGGAGCGACGCAGTCGCAGCCCAAAAGCGACCAGCCAATCAGCCAATGTATCTATTATTTAGTGAAGGCTCAGCAATACTGGTTACTTCCTCAAATGATACTTCCCTGCCCAAAAGCGTTTCCACTGAAGTCATTTCTATATCCATCCCGCAGGGACGAATTAAAGAAAAGTTAAATAAATCGTCGGCTTTTATATTTAGAGATAAGCCGTGATATGAAATCCAGTTTTTTACGGCAATGCCCACAGAAGATATCTTTTTATCATTCACCCAAACCCCGGTTAATCCGGAGAGCCTTTGTCCAAAAATTCCCAATCGGGTTAAAATACCTATTGCCATTTCCTCTAAATATCTTAAAAAAAGATGTAGGTCGTTTTTAAAATAGCGCAGGTTAAAAATTGGATAGAAAATCTGTTGGCCTGGTCCATGATAAGTAATGCCGCCTCCACGCTCCACAGGGTATATCTTTATTCCTCTTTCTTTAAGTTCCGACTGACTTATCTTGAAGCTGAATTTTTTAGCATTTCTTCCCAAAGTAACCACGGGATAGTGGCGGCATAAAACGAGTGCCGATTTCAATAAACCAGAGCTTACTTTATCAAAAATCTCTTTCTGAAAATCCCAGCCTTTTTTAAATTCGATAAGCCCTAAATTAAAAATCTCAACTTCCATTTATTAACTTTATTCCAAACCCGCAGGGGAATCCGTCTATTTATTTAATGCAGCGCCTCGGTTATTCCTTCTGAAAGGCTCGGATGTGGTAGTATTACATCTTTTAACTGAGAAATTGTTAAACCAGAATTAATGGCTAAAACAAAAATCCCGATTAACTCAGTTGCTTTGGGACCAATAATGGATGCCCCTAAAACTTTATCAGTTTTTCCGTCGGAAACTATCTTAATAAAACCTTCTGTTTCATCTAATATGCGCGCCATTGGCGAAGCTAAAAAATCAAATTTGTTTATCTTTACTTCAATATTTTTGTCCTTCGCCATTTCTTCGTTTAACCCTACACTGGCAATTTCCGGATCAGTAAAAATACAGTTTGGGATAACCTTGCTATCAGCTTTTTTAAGATTATGGGGATTTGCAATATTATATGCGGCAATCCTTCCTTGGTAGGCGGCAAAATGTGCCAGCATTGATTTACCAGTGCAGTCACCTGCTGCGTAAATACCATCTATATTCGTCATCAAAAATTCATCAATCACAATCTTGCCTTTTTCTATTTTTAGATTTAGTTTTTCTAACCCTGGAATTTCCGGTTTTCTACCCACACAAACTAAAACCAAGTCGTATTTTTTAAAATCTACTGTCCCAGCATCAGTATTAGTATATACATTTAATCCTTTTTTTTTAAAACAATTTTCCAATTTCCTGGCAACCTCTTTGTTTTCGCCGGGTAGAAGTTGCGCCATCAATTCCACAACAGTCACCTGAGAGCCTAAAGCGCTAAATAAACTGGCAAACTCGCATCCAATAACCCCTCCGCCGATAATAAGAAGCGAAGCCGGCAGTGTGTGGAGGTTTAGAATCTCGTCGCTGGAAAGAATATTTTCGCCGTTAAATTTAAAATTCGCAAGCTCTATTGGAGCTGAACCGGTGGCAATAAGAATAAATTTGGTTTGTATCTGTTTATCCTGGAGTTTTATATTATTCCTGTCAAGAATCCTGGCCTCCTGATTTAAAAAATCTATGCCGGATAACCGAGATTGCATCCCCTGGCGCAGTTGCTGGATAATTTTCTCTTTCCGGGCCTGTATTTGCGAAAAATCTGCTAAAAGGTTAACAGATGAGCCGCTCAAAATAATACCAAATGTATTACTTTTCTTGAACTGCTGGAAAGTCTTTGCGGATTGAATTAATGTCTTGGTAGGGATACATCCGCGATTAAGACATGTCCCACCTACGAGCGCTCTCTCGATAAGAGCGACTTTTAACCCCAATGTTTTTGCTTCTTGCGCAGCATTAAAACCTGCCCAACCCGCCCCGATAATCGCCAAATCATACATCTTAGCTCTTAGCTCTTGGCTCATAGCTCTTAGACTATAGTTTAGATATTCCCTATGAACTAAGAGCTACAAACTATGAGCTATTATATATTTAACAGTTTAGTTAGTTCACGAATAGACTCAGCTGACCTTAAGAATTTTTCTTTTTCTTCAGGGTCTAAGTCCAGCTCCATTATTTTTTCTATTCCTGCTTTTCCAAGCACACAAGTAACTCCGATACAAATATCTTTTATACCATATTCACCATTTAGATAGGCCGAGACGCCTAATATAGTTTTTTCATCCTTAACTACTGCTTTAACAATTTGCGCTATTGCTACTGAAGGGGCAAAATAAGCGCTGCCTGAGCCTAATAAGCAAACAATCTCTTTGCCTCTTTCAACTGTCCTTTTGACAAGTTCGTCAATTTTTTCTCTCTTGAGAACCTCGGTTAACGGCTTGTGATTAACCAGGGTGAACCGCGGCAATGGCAACATCGTTTCTCCATGGCTTCCTATTACACATGGCAGGATTTGTATCGGAGGAATGTTTAATTCCTGGCTAATAAGATTAGCAAACCTCAAACCATCAAGACTCACCCCCATACCAAATACTTTATTAGTTTTAAATCCTAGGGTTTTTACGGCGTAATAAGTCATAATATCTAAAGGATTGGTTACTATTATAACAGTAGCATTCGCGGATAATATTTTTATTTTTTCACAGATGCCCTTAAGCAACTGGGCGTTATAATTAAGTAAATCTTCCCTGGCCATTCCCGGTTTCCTGGCTAATCCAGCTGTAATTACAATAATCTGGGAATCTTTAATTGCAGACATATCATCTGTTCCTGTAACTGAATAATTTCTGTTGAGAAGTGTCTGGCTATCGTCTAAATCAAAGGCCTTGCCTTTTGCCAATCCCGGCACAATATCAATAACCACAAGATTACCCAAATCTTCTTGAGCGATGCGCATTGCTGTTAAACCGCCGACATTTCCCGCTCCGATGATACTAATCTTCATTTTTAGCCAATTTAAGAACTACCTTTTTGAACGCAGATACACGCAGACTACACGCAGATATTCGCAGATTTAAAGATTTATCTGCGAGAATCTGCGTTAATAAAATTGGATTGAAATTATCATTTTACTAGTTATTAAATCGCCTCTTCATTTTTAATACCTTTTTTTAAGCTTTAGCCTTTGTTCTTTGTTATTTTAACTGGTTAATAATAGCATCGGCCATCTCTTTAGTGCCTACAGCCGATGGGTCATCTCGATGGGGTTTCAAATCATAAGTAACATATTTAGCTTCAGATAAAACTCTCTTTAAGGCAGCCTCTAATCTATCCGCAGCATTATCTTCTTTTATATAACGTAGCATGAGGATACCTGAAGAAATCATGGCGCTGGGATTCGCTTTATTAAGACCTTTATATTTAGGGGCTGAACCATGCACTGCTTCAAATACAGCAATTTCTTTGCCGATGTTTGCTCCGGGAGCAACCCCTAAACCTCCAATAAGCCCAGCGCAGAGATCCGAGATTATGTCTCCGTAAAGATTAGGCAGTAGAAGACAATCGAAATTATGCGGTTTTTGCACCAACTGCATGGCCATATTGTCAACAAGGGCCTCCTCAAAAAGCACCCTGCCTTCGTAATCACTGGCTATTTCGCGGGCAGTTTTAAGGAAAAGCCCATCGCTAAATTTCATAATATTAGCTTTTGTAACACAGGTTACTTTTTTACGATTGTTCTTTAAGGCGTACTCAAACGCAAAACGCGCTATACGTTGCGAGCCAAACCTAGAAATTGGTTTAATGGAAATACCTGACTCCAGAAGAATTTTTTTCTTGGAGAATTTCGATATTTCTTCAATCAGTTTCCTGGTTTCGGGTTTACCCTCTTC
>JAGUWZ010000020.1 GCA_020062065.1 Candidatus Omnitrophota bacterium | reverse complement strand
TATTTTAGTGGGGGGATTAAAATAGATAACTTCGAAGTAAGTGGGCTATCTTATCAGGGAAAGAGTGGTATAGTAAGTAGCGCCATTAAAAAGACGATGGTTCCCTTAGCAAGGACCGGCTGGTTGAGAGAAGTCCATTTAAATCAGGATAAGATAGCCGAAAGCTCGACTGAGATATTACTAAATCCTGGACAAAATCTCAACTGGGAATTAATTATTAAAGAATTAGATAAAATCGGAACTAAAAAGGCAGTTAGAGGTTTGATTAAAGCGATGTTTATGTCTCCTGACAAAGATATTCGTAAAGCCATAGTTGAGCTATTTAAGGGCAAGGATGAATCTTTCTACAAGCAAGAAAACCTCGAGAATGTCGAATACATTATCAATATAGCTTATAACCTTAAAGAGCCGCCTACAGAACTTGAAGCAGAGCAATACATCAACCGATTATTAAGTTATCTTTCTACTACTAAAGCCGGCCCACCGATAAAGATAAATAGCGAAGAATTAATGACTAATATCGATTATATTATGAGTATGTTAAAAATTAAGGATTTTCCTCGGATTATAGAAACGTTTAAACGCTCTATTAATCCAGTATCTTTTATTAAGGGTTTAGCTGAGGCAGCAAAAAAGTCACCATCCGAAGCAGTTAATATATTAGGAAAGATACCTTTTTTTGCTCCGATTGCCGCATATTATTCTTTGAAAACAGCAGAGAAATTAGACAAAAGAGAATTTGCTAACTTTGTGATGGATGTAGATGTAAATTCTTGTGGATATTCTGTCTTCGATAAACAGCGGGATATTGAGGGACAGCCGCTTTCTGAATACCTGAAATTAATGCGCAGCGCAGTTAAAAACACGCCGTTTGTGTTTAGAGACAATATGCTGAATTTTGTAGGACGGTTTTTAAAAAAGAATGTCATTGTTGTGTCTAAACCTGACTTGCAAGATATAGTGGATAGAATTACAAACTATCTATCGCCATTAGATTTAAAAAAGATTAAATACATCTTTACCTCCGGTATAGGCGCTAATGAGATGTACTCGCATGCCTTGGCAATGATATTAAACCAATATTTCCAATCAAAGAATATTGACGTTAAATGGTTTG
The DNA here is from genome assembly GCA_020062065.1 of Candidatus Omnitrophota bacterium. Classification (GTDB taxonomy): domain Bacteria; phylum Omnitrophota; class Gorgyraeia; order Gygaellales; family Profunditerraquicolaceae; genus JAGUWZ01. The sequence continues at coordinate 1,745 of JAGUWZ010000020.1, read as the reverse complement.
TGGTGAACAATGCCGAGCATATAAAGATTATTCCTGAGGATGCCAATAATGAAAATACGGTGGTATTTGAAATGTCCCGCAGCGGTGGAACGCAGGAGACGCTTAACTTTTTTGACGCTACAGAGCAAAGGTTTCAGAATAGGGTTATAGTGGCTAACAGCGGAAAATTAAGAGAGCGTGCAGAACGGCTTAGCCACAGCGAAAATGCTAAAATTATGCTAATTGATGATACACCTGGTGATATTGGCGGAAGGCAGATGAATAGAAAGACACTTATGACTTATGCCCCACTTTTTATGGCCCTGGCAGTCGGAATGAAGAATATTGATAAGGCAAGGGGGTTTTTAAGAGTCTATGTTGAGGCCCTTTATAAAGCAAATGAAAATCTGTCTTATGACCGTGGTGAAGAGCTGTCTTATGACCGTGGTCTATATAGTAAGGCAGTAAAATTAGCGGAATTCCTATTTCGTCATCGTGAATCCGGACGGAATAAATTCTCAGTAGTCTATGATGATAAGCTAAGAGCAACATCTAAAGAATTAGCTCAACTCTTGAATGAGGGCGCAAGTAAGAAGATTGCTGGAGGGACTAATGATAACATTTTAGACAGTTATTCCCTAAGCGAATATAAATACACAACTGTATTTGAGAAGGCCGCGCATTCACAACTTCCAATTTTTCTGCTCGATCAAAACAGCAAAGAATATGACTTTGCCTTAGCTTATATTGAGTCATTGCGAGAAAAAGGAATTCCACTAATAGTTATTAGCGTGGATTTAGGGAATGACTTGGAGTCAAACCTACAAAGCTTAGCTAATCTAACTGCCCTATTACAGGATATGGTAGTTTATTTTACCTTTATTACTATGCAGGATGCCAATTCTAACCCTGCTGTAAAATTTGTCAGGGAGATTACTGCAGTAATGTTCGCCATTGTAAAAAATAAAAAGGCATCCGGTATTAAAGATGTGAGAATTACCCTTAAAGAAGTTTTAGATGCTATTAGGGAAAACCAGGAAAAAAGCCAGGATGACGCTAAAAAGGAAATTGATGCGTTAAAAATACCCGTGCCAACGGCGTATAATTCAGAATTTAACTCTTTTAAAAATGCAATTGAGGAATTAGCGAAGTGTTTTTCTATAACTAACAATAAAGCTACGTCTTTATTACTTCAATCAATATCCAAAGATGTAGTAATGAGTGATGTTGGCGAGATAGGAGGAGCTAAGACTGCCAATATCAAGGAAGCTTTTTTCCGTTCAAAATTCTTTGATTTGTTAGGTAAAGATAGCCCTGATGCCAAAATTACCCCCTTGGATAAACAGCAAATTTTAACTGAAAGCAAACAAATGAAGATATCGGTTGCATTAGAGCAAGAAGATACGGCAGATTATACTGATAAAACAAAAAGCCGACCGCAAAGAATAGCAAATTATTTATTTAATATGTATCGGAAACACAAGGGCCAATATCTAACTCTTAGTTTTACAGAAGCAGATGAAGACAATCCAATTATTAAGGACATTTCTGAATATATTACAAATAAATTTGCTGGTTATGATATTAGCAGTCCTGCATTAGCTTTTCCGAGAATAGCGCATACTGAAATTGAGGCGATGATGTCTCATCCTGATAATGTAATGAATATTGTTATTGCCACCACTAATACTTATGGCAAAGGTTGGGGAACTAAAATAATTGAAGAAGGCATTACTTTAGATGATGCGATTTATATTTATATTATG
>JAGUWZ010000054.1 GCA_020062065.1 Candidatus Omnitrophota bacterium | reverse complement strand
CTCTCAGAATAGAATTATAGATATTGTCGAGATAGAGAACGGAACAGTAAATCAGGCTTTTCCTCTAATAAGAGAAATTTTTCAGAAAGCCCTGCAGGATTTTGCCGCGTGTATAATCTGCGTTCACAATCACCCGTCAGGCAGTCCTCAACCCAGCCAGCAAGATAAGAAATTTACGCAAGAATTAGTCCAGGCGGGAAAAATCTTTATGATAGACACACTGGACCATATCATCATTGGCGACAACCGTTTTTTTAGTTTTGCCGATAGCAGATTGCTTTGATTATTTTAAACGATTACAGCGCGCGCTCCTTAACCTAAATGTTTGCTATAACTGATTTTTAACAAAGTTGTAAAATATGTCTAGTAACATCAAAGGCCTCCTTGCGGGGATTGTTTTTTTAACACTATTCTCTCATAGGAGGCCCTCTTTTTAATCTTAAAAGCTGATTTTCTTATGTCGAACTCAGGTTATTTAATAAAGAAGGTGAGTTTCTTTTTGTAAATTGCTGCAAAATCTTTTAATTGGACAATATCTATTCTACGCTGTCCCACTTCTATTTTGGAGATATATGACTGTGTCTTACCCAATTTTTTGGCAACTTCCTTTTGTTTAAATCCAGCCTGTTTGCGGGCATTTACCAGCTGTTTAACTATGTATTTATGAGGTTCTGAATAAATTGTTTTATTCATTACTTGCTACTCCTAAATAAGTATGATATACTATTTTTTAAAATAGTCCAAAATGGAATATTGTAATTTTATCCAAATCTGGAAAGGAGGTTTTATATGGGGCTACGTGAAAAAGCTGCAAAAGTTTTAATAGTGGGTGACGTAAAAGATATCAGGGAAATTTTAAGCCGCGTGCTTAGACGGAGAGGTTTTATTACCGAGGATGCCCAAAACGGCAAAGAGGCTCTGGAGAAAGTTGAATGTAACAAACCCGATGTTATTATTCTTGATGTTTTAATGCCGCTTGTGGATGGGATTAAGGTATGTCAGGTATTAAAAGAAAATTCCGTTACACAAGATATTCCAATCATTTTTTTGACTGCTCAAGAAAACGTAGAGCAAGTTATCAGAAATCTACCAGGTGCAGCCATAGAGCAGATTGACAAACCTTTTGATCTTGAATATTTGCTTAAACGAATAAACAGTCTTGTTGCTAATAAGAAGTGCCAGTAAAAATCTATCTTATAAGCATCGCATCCTGTAGTGTGGCTTTTTAACTCCTTGTTTCTGGGGAAGTTTTTTTAAAACGATGCTGTGGTTTTTGCTTTTCCGTTAGCGGTATATACCTGTATCATTGTATAAAGGCCTTCCAGCTTATAATCCCCAGGGTAGAAAGGACAGCTACTATTATTCCTGCGCCCAGAATTCCCAGAAGATTGCCGATAAGGGCATAGCGAAACTTCATCTTAAGCAGTGAAGCTGCCACTGCTCCAGACCAGGCGCCGGTCATAGGCAAAGGAATAGCTACAAATATTGCCAAACCAAGTGTCTCCCATTTCTGGATAGTATCGGACTTTTTCTTTGTGCGTTCAAAAAGCCAGTCAAAAAAACGCTTGAATATCTTGAACTTACCCAGGCGGTTAGAAACCGGCTCTAAGAAAAATAAAATGGGTATGACGGGTATTGCATTTCCTAGTACTGACAGCCAAAAGGCCTTTTCTAAAGATATCCCCAGAGATAAAGCAACAGGTATCGCAGCTCTTAATTCCGCAAGCGGTGAGGCTGCTAAAATCATAACCACGTATTCCTTCGGTATATCTTTTAAGCCACAGATAATGTTATCAATCATTCTTTAGTAATCCGAATTTTCCGACTAAAGGCACAAACATGCAGCCACAAATTTCGTGAGAGTATAGCTTATTGTCTTTTTTTTCGAACAACGTTAAAACTTGACTTAAAATTTCCCCTAATGGCAAAATAAGTTTGCCTCCATCTTTGAGCTGCTCGATTAAAGGCGATGGAATCTCGGGACTGGCAGCAGTAATTATAATTCTATCAAACATTGCTTCTTCTCCCCAACCTAAAGTTCCGTCACCAATTTTTAGCTTGATATTTTTGTAACCCAACTCATCAAACAGCATTTTTGCTTTTTTAGCCAGTAGCTCAAATCTTTCTATACTATAAACCTCTTTTGATAATTGCGCCAATATGGCTGCCTGGTATCCTGAGCCAGTGCCTATTTCTAAAATCTTCTCACCACCGCTTAAATCTAAACATTCTGTCATTAAAGCAACGATATAAGGTTGGGAGATAGTTTGCCCTGCACCGATAGGAATAGGAAAATCTGCATAAGCATTATCTCTTTGTTCTTCAGGTATAAATTTATGGCGTTCCACTTTATAAAAAACATCAAGCACTCGTTGGTTTCTTATTCCGCGGGGAATAAGCTGCTCTTCAACCATCAGTTTTCTTAACGCTGTGTAATCCATAATTCAACCTACTTAAGTGATAGTGGATAGACCTAACAGAAGACGTCCCTAAGGATGAAATTTAAAAACCTCAGGGTATCTATGAATGGATTGATGTGGCTTTTTTTTCCTATGTATATGCTTTTAATAGGTAAAGATTCAATCTTAAAGCCTAATCGTGAAGCTTTAATCAAAATTTCTGATTCTGTTTCATATTTAGAGGTGTTAAGAAGCAATTTTTCAAGGACTTCTTTTTTTATCAAACGAAAGCCACACTGTGTATCCGGAATTTTCTGTTTAGAGACTTTGGATATAAACCAGGACATAACTTTATTTGTCAAAACCCGCACAAAAGGCATATTTTTCCTCGTTAACATCCTGTTGCCAATAATAATCCCGCTGTCTGAACTTAAGGCCAAGCGCATAAAGCTGGGTATCTCATCAGGCAGGTGCTGACCATCTCCATCCATGGTAATCACAGCATCAAAGTTATTCTTGAGGATATAATCAAAACCTTTAATCAGAGATATGCCTTTCCCTTGATTTTGTTCATTTTTAAGGACAAACGCACCGCTATCACGGGCAATTTGATAGGTATTATCAGATGAACCGTCATCAATTACCAAAATATCAAGGTTTTGGCTGCGGATTTGTTTTACAATGCTTGCAATTGTTTGAGCTTCGTTATATGTGGGGATAAGGACGCAGATTTTCATTTATGATATTATTTAACCCAGAATTCTCTGAACATATACCACTGTTCAGGATATTTTTTGATATAGTCTTCAATAATGACTTTATAACGATTGGTCAATTCCTGCAAATCTTTTTCTGACATTTTGGTAAAACTATTTTTAATGTCAAGACGTTGCAACTTTTCTTCCCGAAGAATTGAGTTTATAGGGGGGTGAATTTTGAGGGTAAAGCTGTCATCTTCATTCCTAATCATAAAACCGGGGATAATTGCTGCGCCGGTTTTTAAAGAAAGTGCTGCCGGTCCTTTGGGAAAAGAGGTGGCCTTTCCAAAAAAGTTTATTACTATCCCGCCTTCTTTAGTGAAATCCTTGTCTCCCACTAATGCCAATAGTCTATTTTCTTTTAAAATATTAATGGATTGCCTTACTGCTTTATTAAAAGGAATAACTTTTATCCCCTTGCTTTTTCTTTGCGCATTAAAAAAATCATTTATTTTTTTATATTTATGCTCTAAGGCAACCACCCATAAATCGTATCCTAAGAGTGATATGAGAACACCTCCTAATTCCCAGTTACCTAGATGAGCTGATAAAACAATTATACCTTTCCCCAAGGAGAGCGCCTCTTCGAAATAATGTAGATTTTCTACTTTTAAATTATTTTTAATATATTCTTTATCTATTTTCTCATAGCGGAAGAAGTCAACGAGGTATTTAGCGAAATTTCTAAACATTCTGATTCTTATTTGTCGGATTTTCCGGTCGCTTTTTTCGGGAAATATTGTCTTTAAATTGGCTTTTACAGCTGCGCGGTCTTTATCAGCGAAAATATAGTGTATATCAGAAAAAAATTCCGCTATTTTATAAGCCGTTTTCAATGGAAGGCGAAGGGTGATGAATTGACCTATTTTATAAAGAACATAATCAAACATTTTGCTCCAGGATAAATCGCGCAATATCCAAGGCGGCATTTGGTTTAGCGATACGTCCTGCAGATTCAGAAAGGCGCTTTAATTCTTGCGAATTTGATAATAAATTATCTATAACTTCGTTTGTAAGTTCGGGCCTGTCTATCTTAATTGCTGCTTGATGTTCTGTTAAATATATAGTGTTATTGATTTCCTGTCCGGGTAGGGGTTTTACAATAATCAGAGGTAGGTTTTTTGCTAAGGCCTCGGAAGTAGTAATACCGCCGGGTTTGGTAATCACGATATCGCAAATAGCCATCAGTTCATTAATATTATTGACATATCCATAAACTAGAATTCTTTTCTTATATTCTTTAATTTTTTTCTTTAAAGAATTATAGAGTTTCTTATTTGTTCCGGCTACAATGATTTCCTGTATAGGTAGCTTTACTTTTTCCAATGATTTAACAATAGTCTTAATCGGACCTAATCCCTGGCCTCCTCCCATAATTAATATAGTTTTTAGACCAAAGACCAACTTGAATTTTTCTCTAATACTATCTTTATCTACCGCTTCATTAAATGCGGGGTCGAACGGTATACCAAAGGACTTTATTTTATAAGAGGCTATCCCCTTTTTTATTAAGCGCTGGCTTATTTCTTCCGAAGGGCTAATGTAATAATCTACATTATCGTAAATCCAATAGGAATGTGGCATGTAGTCAGTGAGGACAGCAACTAATGGTAGTTTTGAATTATAAGTCTTTTTATAATCCGCAACCATTCCGCAGGGAAATGCCTGTGTACAAACAACCACATCCGGACGGAATCTATCGAATAGTTTCTTAAATTTGGGTGAGTTTAGTTTATAGAGCGACTCCTGAAGCTTTTCTATCCTATTTTTTATTTTAGGATTATCATATACGTAATCCCAGATTTTCGGAGTTTTCTTGATGACTGTGGTATAAATACGGTTGACGATTTTTTCGGAGATAGGATTAGTATACTGGAAGGCGTTGATATTCAGAATTTGCGCATCGGCTGAAAGCATTTTTATACCTTTTTCAATTGCCAGGGCAGCGCTATGATGACCTGAAATTTCTGTGATATACATTAAAATTATATTTTTTTTCGACATTGGTTAAATTTTGCCTTCCCGGAAGAGTTTGATAAAAGCAGCTGCAATCTGGGGATCGAACTGTCTGCCACTTTGACGCTTAATTTCTTCAACTGCCTCTTCTTTTGATTTAGGCAGATGGTAAGACCTCTCTGAAGTCATAGCGTCAAATGCATCGGCAACTGATATAATGGATGCAATTAAGGGAATTTCCTCTCCTTTAAGCCCATCAGGATAACCTAAACCATCGTATCTTTCATGATGATATTTTACACCGAGTATAATATTCTGCAGTTCCCGTATAGGTTGAAGGATTGTTACGCCGATATTAGTATGTTCATTTATCTTTTTTCTTTCCTCTGGATTTAAAGGCCCCTGTTTATTCAGTATGGCTTCGGGGATTCCGATTTTTCCTATATCATGAAGAAGACTGGCAATATGTAAGTCTTCCAAAAATTGTTCGTTAAATTCTTTCTTATTTTTTTCTCCCAATTTTTTTGCGATTTCAAGACTAACATCAGTTACACGCTGAGTATGTCCGTGTGTATAGTGATCTTTGGCATCTATGGCTGCGGCTAAGGCAATAGTGGTATGATAAAAAAGACTTCGTTTTTTTTCAAGTTCCAATTCTAATTCGCTGAATAGTTGCGCATTTCTTATGGCCATGGCCACATCCTGAGCAATAGCAATGAAAAAATTTAATTCATCAGAACCAAAAGTCGCTCCGTCTTTCTTTTTGCCCAATAGGAGTATACCCAGCAGGTTCTCATCTCCGTAATAGCTGGGAATACAAGCAACTACTCCAAATATCTCCATCTGATATAAAGATTGCAATAAAAGTTGTTTCAAATCCGAATCTTCGATTCTTTTTAAAAACTTCTTCCCTTTATCATAGACAAGACAATCGTTATTAAAGATTAATTTGTTCTTTCGTTCTTTAAAGAATCGGATAAGAGGATTATGCATATCCATCCGGGCAAAACCCGCGGGTATTCTTAAACCCACAGGACCACGCGAAACAGTCAAGATATAGGAATTTTTTTCTTTATTATAAAGCAATATGCCTGCATGGCTTACCTTTACCTTCTCAATAATCATACGCACAATCATCTTGATTAATGTATCCGGCTTGTGCACCAGAATCATCGTCTTCGCAGCAGTTTCCAGTTCTTTCTTGTAATCAATAGCCATAGTGTTTTTAGGTAGTTTCTTTTAACTCTTTCATCACTATTCGTTCCAATTCATCTAATTCAAGCGGTTTGTGGATATAACCCGAGATACCCAATTGGCCGCATTTATTAAAGGATTCGTTCTCGTCAGGTTTGGTGCCGGTAACCATAATAACCTTAACCGCCTGGTTGAACTTTCTTATTGCCTCTAAGGTCTGGATTCCGTTTATCCCATTCATTTTGATATCTAATAAAATCAAATTAGGTTTTTCTGTTTCCACTTTCTTTAAAGTCTCTTGCCCGCTGGAAGCGGTGATTACATCAATTTTTTGTCTGCGAAAAAAATTCGCCGCAAATTCCCGGACATCAGCTTCATCATCTACGATTAGTAGTTTAGCCATATCTATCCCCCCTCTTAAAAGCGCATTAAAGAACTTTATAAGATTAAAGGAAGCTCAAGGACAAAACGCGTCCCTACCTTATATTCAGAATCAAAAGTTATTTTGCCTTTATGCGTTTCGGTAATAATATTACGGATAACATACAACCCAAGCCCCGTGCCTTTGCGCGCAGATGTTTTTGTAGTAAAAAATGGAGTAAAAATCTTCTTTAAATCTTCATTTTTTATACCCATCCCATTATCCTGGACTATGACTTCTAAGGCACTATCTTTCGGTTTTGCAGAAATTACAATTTTGCCGCGATATCCGGATTCTTTTAAGGTATCTCTTCGTTCTACAATAGCATCATAGGCATTGTCAATAAAATTAAAGAAGACTTCCTGCATCTGGATCTGATTAGCTTTTATTTTAGGTATGTCCTTTGGATAATCGCGTATTATATCAATCTCGGAAAGTTTTACTTTATACTGGACCATTTCTATTGTCCCGTCTATAAGCTGGTCAAGGGTCATCACTTCCATCCCTTCTTCGCCTTTACGGGTGTATTTTAAAATACCATCGACTACCTCTCCTCCCTGAATAACATTTGCCTCGATGCGTTCAAGGGCATAGTTTATTTGTTTGAGCATTTCTTGTATTTCAGGGGAACATCTGGAAGTATCAGTCATTTTTATGGTATCAATGGTATCGCCGGCTATTAAGGAAAGCGCATAAAACCTGTTATTTATCTGATGGGAGAGGCCGTCAGCCATAGTTCCTATAGTCGCCATTTTCTCAGCCTGGGCAATCTGCGCCTGCATTTCTTTAGTTTCTTCGTAGAATTGTGCGTTTTCAATAGCAAGTGCTGCCTGGCTGGCAAGGACCTGGAAGACATTTAAATCATCTGGGGTATAAATCTGGCCGGAGAGTTTATCGCCCAAAACTATAAATCCGGTTAATTTTTGCTCAAGAAAACTAGGCACAACCACAGCAGCACCAAGCATACGCATATCTTCCTCAAGCGCCTTAAATAGAGGAACATTGGTATCTTGCATCCGGTGTTTTATCTCCTCATAAATTAAAGACTGACGTTTTGCCATAATCCAGTTAATTAAAGGATTTTCTACCCCGAGTTTAATAAGAGGCATCCTGTTTTTATCACGGTTTACCTGGAGGATAAATTCATTGGTCTGTTGATTATAAAGATAAATGGCGGCATAAGAAATTCTGACTGTCTTGGTAACAATATGGGTGATGAGGTTAAGTAATTTTCTTAGGTTACGGATACGGGTCATACCTAATGAAGACTGCTTTAGGATGTTCTGGTAGTGTCTCTGTTCTTTAAGAAGTTTCTCTTCTGCCTTACGGTTAATATAGAGGTAGATAAACGGCCCAACCGTTGCTAAAACCGCCATTAAAATCAAGGGAGACATCCACCAATTTGAACTCCATATTGCCATCAGCCAATTCTTAAACCCCAGCGCCACGGCAAACGGAAGTCCTAAAACTAGGGTATAAACTGCGATAAAAATACCCGTGCGGGTGAGGGCAACCTTGATATTCATGAGCCGATATTTGATAATGGAGTAGGCGAGAACTAAAACTGAAAAAACTATGAAAATAAAACCAAAAGGATAGATTTTTATACCATAACTGGGAAGAAAATCTATTATTGCTAAACTTCCTGTAAGAAGAACCAAAAACATATATTTTATTCGATTGCGTTCAAACAAAGATAATTCCTTTTTTCTACTATAATTATAAATCAGAGTAAGAGAACCGCCTAGTAGAAAAACATAGAATAAAAGATGGAAAGAATGAAAAAAAGAAATCTTAAGAAAATAACCCCAGTGATATTTATATAAACCATTGATAAAATAATTTGTTCGCCATAAAATAAAAATAAAAAATATTGCGATTGTGTATGCACTATAAAGAATTATCTTCCCCTTCTTCTTTCCTAAGAAATTTAAGATAAAGTGGTAAAACATTATCGGGACAAATAACACCCCAGTGGCCCCTATCCGTGCCCAAAAAAGGGCAGTTGTTTCGTCTTTGCATACATACATCATTGCAAAAGCAAAAAGCCATATTGAAATACTTAAGCAACCAACTATGAAAGGAATAGTAACCATCGTTCTCTTTTTACATAAGATAAAAAATCCTACACAAAGAACCAAAATAGCCGCTATTAATGAAAGTATCGAAGATAGATTCATTAATTAAGCAATATTCTTATTTTTCTCATTCACTATCAATCCATCATGAATTTCAACTAAATGAGAAGCGTGTTTGGTTACCATTGGGTCATGGGTAGCAATAAGAAAAGACACATTTTCTTTTTGATTAATCTCTAACATTAAATTAATAATGGTCTCACCTGTCAGAGAATCTAAATTAGCGGTTGGCTCATCAGCTAAGATAATTGCAGGATTAGTAGCTAATGCCCTGGCTATTGCAACCCGCTGTTGCTGTCCACCACTGAGTTCATTAGGATATCTGTCTTTAAAATTCTTAAGTCCTAATTTTTCTAAAGTTCGCAAGATTCTATTTTCTATTTCACAAGAGGTTATCTGCTGAAGGAGTAAAGGAAACTCAATATTCTCGTATACTGTTAATACAGGAACCAGATTGAAAAACTGAAAGACAAAACTAACCTTGCTCTTTCTAAATTCGGCTAATTGCTGAAAATTTAACTGAGAGAGTTCTTGACTACTTACCCAGATTTTACCCGAAGTAGGCCTATCCAATCCACCAATAAGATTAAATAAGGTTGTTTTACCAGAGCCAGATGGACCGGCTACAATCATAAATTCTCCTTTTTTTACCGTTAAGTCTATACCTTTTAAAACTGGTATTTCCATTTTACCTAATTGATATTTTTTTGTAAGGCACTCGGTTTTTATAATTATATCTTCCATGTTAATT
>JAGUWZ010000021.1 GCA_020062065.1 Candidatus Omnitrophota bacterium | reverse complement strand
CTAGGGGACACTTTCCCGATTAGCGCGGAAAACGTCTCAAATACTTTTTCTTGACAGTTTATAATTTTACTAGTATATATAAGATTATCGTAAATATGCTAAAAGAGTGGTGAATATGTCAAAAAGTAAAGAAATTTTAACTACAAAAGAAGTAGCAGAATACCTTCACATCCATCCATTGACAGTGCATCGATATGCGCGAGAGGGAAGAATTCCAGCATTCAAAATCGGCACTGATTGGAGATTTCATAAGAAATACATTGAAAAATGGATTAAAGAGAAGGTAACCTCTAATTTTGAAAACAAAAAAACAAAATAAAACCCTGTTCGATAAAGGATAAGGTTGAATCTAAAACCCCCATGAAAACTTTTGTTTTTCTCTCCCATCCCTTAAATATCAATCAGGTTAAAAGTCTTTGGCCATTAACCAGAATACTGCCAGTTTCTTTTATAAAATCTTACTTAAGACACTGCGATTTTAAGATTTTGCCCCTAAAGAAAATAAAATTAAACCAGGTAAGAGAAATCCAGGGTTATTTTATGGTCTGTCCCCTATTACCCGAAGAAATTGAAGGGCTTATAAAAGTCAATGAAGAATTATTGCTCGAGAAAATTATCTCTGCAGGCGATGTTGCGCAAGGTTTAGGCGCTAGGATAATGGGTTTAGGGGGATACTTAGGTATTCTTGCCGATAAGAAGCCAATGATTTATAAACACTTAAAGGTCCCTGTATCCAGTGGAAGCACTTTTACAGCCTGGTCAATATTTGAAGCAGTCTTTAAAGTAGTTAAACAAAAAGTATGGGACATAAAGAGATTAAATTTAGTCGTAGTTGGTCCTATTACCGCTGTTAGTTCGTTATGCGCCAGAAAATTCTCTGAATATGTCGCCAAGATTATTCTCACAGGTGAATCAGAAGAAAAATTATTAAAACTTAAAAATATGATAAACGAACTAAATTCCCTTGAAATAGAAATAGAGCAAGATGTCTCAGAAGCAGTTAAAGGAGCGGATATAATAATTAATACCAACAGTAAAGACTCAGGACTTTTTAATATAACTGACTTAAGACGGGAGACTATTGTTTGCGATGCTTCGGTTTTCCAAATTCTTGCTGAAAAAGTAAAAGAGCGTAAGGATATCACATTTATTGCGGGTGGGATAATTAAATTACCTAAAACAGAAGGCCTGGGCTTAAACCTATGCCTGCCTGAAGAGATAATTTATGCTTCTATGGCAGAGATTATGCTTTTGGCACTAGAAGAAAGATTAGTGAATTATTCCCTGGGTGAAAATATAAACTTGGATAAACTAGAAGATATTGCAGATATGGCAGTGCGGCACGACTTTAAGATTTGGGTACCCGATGCTTAAGGTCGTCGTTGAAGTATAAAAATGTGGTATTGGATATTCAGGTTCTGCGCCAAAATTCTATTAAAATTGTTCTTTAGACTCAAAATACAAGGATTAGAAAATATTCCCCGAAAAACTAATTTTATAATCGTTGCCAATCACTCAAGCTACCTTGATCCTTTAGTGGTTATGGCGGCTGTGCCCAAAAAAATTCACTGTATTGCCTTAAGGTTTCTTTATAAGTTTTTCTGGTTGAGGTTGTTTTTACAATTGGTAGAGGCTTTGCCGATTGGCAGTTCATCTCAGAAGGCACTTGATTTATTGAACAGTAATAAAAATGTGGGTATTTTTCCTGAAGGCGGAATTAGTCGCGACGGAACCCTTAAAAGTTTCAGAAGAGGAACGGCTCTGTTAGCATTGAAGACAGGAAGACCCATTGTGCCATGTGCAGTTCTAGGAACCTATGCGGCGCTTCCTTTAGAAGCTAAATTTCCTAAGTTTCTACCTATAAAGATAAAGATAGGCAAGCCCAGATATCTATTGAAAGAATTTGAAGACGTTATTGATGATGTATATTTGCAAGAAGGAATTTTTAAAATCAGAAATATAATCAAAGGTATGTTAGATGTCGGATAAAGATTTGATAGAAATTAAGGTATCAAAGATTATTCCTGCCCAAAAATGGAGAGTAATCCGCTTACTAACGAAAGTCTGGGAATTTCCCGCCTACATACCCTGTGTTAAAGAAGCATCGGTAATTCAGAAAAAACATAATGTCATGCAAACTAAATGGAAAATTCAGGTAGATGGCATACCTATAACTTGGATAGAAGAAGATAGGTTAGCCTTTCATGAAAATGCCATTTATTTTAAAGCCATTAAAGGAGATTTGGCAGAGTTTAATGGAAAATGGATTTTTCAAGAACAACCCGAAGGAACTGAGGTTGGAGTATCTGTCTATATAAAAGTAGGAATTCCGGCAATCAAGGAATTCGCCGACGCCTATATAACAAAATTAGTAAAGAAGAATTTTGAGGCAATATTAAATGCATTAGAACAAAGGTTAATTTCTATAAAATATTCCAGTTATAAACGTGGCGATAGTAATAAAATTGCCGGGTTTGGAGTTGTTGGGCATTTCTATAATTTTAAGCATTTGGAAAACTGTCTAAAAACATTGAATCCCGATTTTAAAATGCCATCTCAAGAATTCATAGGGCAACTTTTCCATATCACTCCGTCTTTTAAAGCGTATGATATATCGGATTTTAAATCCAGAACAGGACAAACAATAAACGGATGTTTTATTTTAGCCACATTCATTCCTGATATGATAGAGAAAGATATTTGGGCGGTATTTTCCAAAGTAGTAAGGGCTTGTAAAGTTGCTGAAAAAGTCGGTATCGGGATTGTTACCTTAGGAGGATTTACTTCAATTGTTGCGGAAAGAATTGGCCAGGATATTGCCAATGAGGTGGATGTTCCGGTTACTACAGGAAACAGTTTTACTACGGCAATGGCTATAGACGGAGTACTTAAAGCAGCAGGGCTTCTAAATATTGACCTTGCTAAAACAAAATTAACCATTGTAGGAGGAACAGGTGACATCGGAAGTGCCTGTGCCAGGGTTTTAGTGGATAGGGTTAAGCAGCTAACCATAACTGGAAGAACAAAAGTAAACTTAAGGAAAGTAATGGCAGAATTAGCTAAAAGAAAAAAAGCCAGGATATTCGCTACTACTGATAATGAATCAGCGGTTCAAGATGCAGATATAATTGTTACCACTGCAAGTGCTGCTTCCTCAATCCTTAAAATTGATTGGTTTAAGCCTGGTTCTATAATTTGTGATGTAGCCTATCCTAAAAACATCTCATATGCACCTATAACCAGAGAAGATATCTTTATATTCTCCGGTGGGTTAGCAAAATCTCCTACTCCGATTAGCTTTCCTATTGATGTAGGTTTACCTTCAATAGATACTGTTTACGGATGTTTCGCCGAATCTATGATTTTAGCTTTTGAAAAGCGTTATGAAAACTTCAGTTTTGGCAAATGGAACATTACTCCAGAAAGAATAGAGGAAATAAGGCAGTTAGGCAAAAAACACGGTTTTGAAGTTGCGGATTTTTATTGGGGCAATAAAAAAATAGATGAGTCAATGATAGAGAGGATAAAAGAAACAATCAATAAAAATAAAGCTTATTGCGCTAACAAGAAAACCTGAGTGGAGAGAAAACACCTGGGATTTAAAGACCCTCTCTGTAAACTCACCGGCCGTCCGAAATATACTTCTATTATCTGGGTTTTAACAGGTATTATTGATCTTTGCAAAAATAATGAAAAGTTTTTCTTTAACGCAGATTTTCGCAAATCCAACGCAGATTTTCGCAGATAAATCTTTAAATCTGCGAATATCTGCGTGTAATCTGCGTTCATCTGCGTTCAAAAAGTCCCCTATTAGTTTTAAATTCTTTAGTAACTATCATGATTATGCATACAGCCTAAGAAAGAAATCATATGTATAAGTTTAATCCATATTCTATTCCATCATTAATTACAGCTTTATTTTGTTTATTTATTGGCATATTTGTATATCTTAAAAACAAAAAATCCTCAACAAATATAGCTTTTGGTTTACTTAGTCTGAGTTGTTTTATATGGAATATCGGTTATTCCATGGCTTATTTGAGCGCCCAAGAAAAATTAGCTTATTTTTGGTGTAAATTTGCTTATGTTGGTATATCTTTCATTACTTCTTCTGCATATCATTTCTCAGTTGTATTTGTAAGATTAAAAAAACAGAGAAAAATAATCCTTATTTTCTATATTATAAGTTTCATTTTTGCTTTATTGATGAAAACAAATTATATTGTAAGTGGTGTAAATTTGCGTTTTTGGGGACATCATACCCAAATAGGTATTTCCCATAATGCATTTTTGATTAGTTGGCTCATGCCCTTAATATTAGCTTTAAAAAATCTTCGTTACGGCTATAAAAATGCAAAGTTACCATTGGAACGCCAAAGAACTAAATACATGTTTTGGGTTATGCTTTTTGCTTATTTGGGGGGAGTTGATTATTTAGTTCATTATGGTTTAGATATTTATCCTGTTGGTTTTATCCCTGTTATTATATTTATATTCGCTATTGGCTATGCCATTGTTAAACACCGTCTCATGAACATCACCATTGTTATCAGCCGCACCGGAATATTTGTTGCTGTTTATACTTTGGTTTTAGGATTACCTTTTCTCTTGGTAACTTTTGGCAAGGCAAAGTTAATGGGTTTGCTGGGAGCAAACTGGTGGCTTGGACCATTGGTTTTGTTGACAATTCTGGCAACAGTAGGACCGTTTGTTTATATTTATCTTCAGAAGAGAGCTGAGGCTATATTATTGCGTGAACAGCGCAGGTATCAAGAGACCTTTAAACAAACCGCAATGGAAATGACCCGCATACGTAACTTAAAAAAATTGTTAAATTTTCTGGTGAATGTTGTTATTAAAACCGTAGGTATTTCACATTCGGCAATATATTTATTTGATTTAAGCGCTAATCGGTTTATCCTTAAGGCAGGCAGTGATCTTGAAAACAGGCAACTTGATTTTATAGATAAAAAAAGTGTATTAATTAGCTGGTTAGAAGAGCATAAAGAACCTCTGTTCTATGAGGAAGTCAAGCGAAAATCCGAAGATACAACCGAAGTTGTTTTTAAAGAATTAGAAGACCAGATGCGGCGGTTAAAAGCTACTCTGATTGTCCCAAGTTTTCTGGAAGATAAATTGTTAAATATCCTTCTTCTTGGAGATAAACTTTCAGGCAGAATCTATACTTCTGAAGATTTGTATAACTTTTCAGTTCTTTCCAGCGAATCAGCGTTGGCTATCGAAAATGCCATCTTGTATGAAAATATAGAGGAACAAGTAAGACAACGGACTAAAGAACTAGT
>JAGUWZ010000120.1 GCA_020062065.1 Candidatus Omnitrophota bacterium | reverse complement strand
TTAATAAATCTCTCGTTTTCTTTTTTTGTCCCGATGGTAACACGGATGAAGTTTTTTAAACCATATTGTTGCATATCCCTGACAATTACCCCGAGTTTAAGCATGTCTTTAAATACAGCCATACAATCTTTTCCTACATCAATAAGAATAAAATTGGTCACTGAAGGGACATATTGAATCCCCATCTTTTCTAAAATCTGATAGAGATAAATTTTGCCCTCAAGGACTACAGCTCTTGTTTCTCTTAAAAAACTCTGATCATCTAATGCTGCCAATGCTGCGCCTTGCGCTAAGAGATTAACATTAAAAGGTTGCCTGACTTTCTCCATATACTTCGTAAACCCATTCCTGGCGATAGCGTAACCAATTCTTAAGCCAGCCAATCCATAGGCCTTGGAAAATGTCTTCAAAACTATGATATTGTTCCTGGCAAGATAATCCAATCCATTAGGATAATCCTTGGTGTCAATAAATGTATCGTAAGCCTCATCTAAAACCAATATTAGATTCTTAGGCAATCCTCTTAAGAATTTTTCCAATTCAAATTTAGTAACGTAGGTCCCGGTGGGATTATTCGGATTAGCCAAAAAAACAAGCTTGGTCTTTTTGTCTATTTTTTCCCTCATTGCCCCTAGATCATATCTAAAATCTTTCAATGGGACTTTTTTAATACGACAACCATAAATCCGGGAAATTAGTTCATATTCCAAAAATGTAATATCCGCCGTCAGAATATTTTCATCATCTTCTACAAAGGTCTTGATAATAATATCGATAAGTTCATCAGAGCCATTACCTAAAACAATATTCTCGGCAAGCAATTTTAGACAAGAAGCAATTTTTGTTTTTAAATAAAAACCATTGCCGTCTGGATAGCGATTGATTTTTGATATATTTCTTCTTATTGACTCCACAGCCTTTGGAGATGGGCCTAATGGATTTTCGTTTGATGCGAGCTTAATCACTTCTTTTAAACCCAACTCTCTTTGGGTCTCTTCTATGGGTTTACCAACAATATAGGCTGTTATATCTCGAATATTCTTTCTTACTAAATTAATCACAATTTATTCTCCGACTGGATATGAACCTAACAGTTTTAAGAACTTACACTTATTTTCCAGTTCCGCAAGAGCTTTTTTTATTCTGGGTTCATCTTGATGGCCTTCCAAATCAACATAGAAGTAATAATCCCAGGCTTTTTTCTTAGAAGGCCGTGATTCAATCTTGTTCAAATTAACCCTGTATTTTTTAAAAGGCAGGAGCATATCATGCAGAGCGCCCACCCTATCTTTTATGGAAAACATAATTGATGTTCTATCATGGCCTGTATACTGGACATCGGTCTTACCGATTACCAAAAACCTGGTAATATTGTGCGGCGAATCTTCTATGCTGCGTGCGATAATATTTAACCCATAAATTTTAGCCGCCAATATAGACGCTATTGAAGCACTGTATTTTTCTTTGGCAGAAATCTGCGCTGCCCGGGTAGTGCTGGATACTTCAATTATTTCGATACCCGACAAATTTTCCTGGAGCCAAATGCGACATTGACCAAAAACCTGCGGGTTAGAGTATATCCGTTTAATTTTTTCTTTTGCGCATTTTGCCAGGAGGTTATGCGAAACGTCTAAAATTATCTGGGCGCATATTTTTAAATCGGAATCCATAAACATATCCAGGGTGTGATTAACTGCCCCTTCGATAGAGTTCTCAATAGGGACCACGCCGTAATCTAGGTTATCTTTTTCAACCTCTGCAAAAACTTTAGCGATACTCTCACAGGAAACATATTTAACCTGCGAACCAAATCTCTTTAAAGAAGCCTGATGGGTAAATGTTGCCTCTGGCCCAAGATAAGCGATACTTAAAGGCTTCTCCAATGCCAGACTGCTCGACATAATCTCACGGTAAATAGCCTGAAGGGCATCTGTCTTTAAAGGTCCTCTATTCCTAATAGCGACACTCCTTAAAATCTCTCTTTCGCGGTCAGGAGAATAAATACTTCTGCCTAATTTTCTTTTAATCCTGGCAATTTTTAAGGTAATATCAGCACGCAGGTTCAGGAGTCTAAGTATCTTTTTATCTGTATAATCAATTTGTCTACGTAGTTTTTTCAGTGACATTATCTTCTCCTCAATTTTTCCCTAAACATTTTTTCCACCTAACCTTGTATTTTTTCTAAAACTTGCTCTTGTTTTTCTGTGGGAAGGGGGAAATTTTCAATCTTCGGCAACTCCTCTAAAGATTTTAAACCAAAATATTCCAGAAATCCCCTGGTTGTACCGTAAACCTTAGGCCTGCCCGGCGCCTTTTTCCTTCCTGTAACACGAATAAGATTTCTATCAAGGAGAGTAGAGACTACGCCATCGACATTTACCTTTCTCAAAGATTCAATCGCAAGTTTAGACAAAGGCTGTTTGTAGGCAATTATTGCCAGAGTCTCTAATGCGGGTTTAGACAATCTTTCTGAATGCTCTACTCCTTTAAATAATTTCTTCAAGAAAGTGCTGAAATGCGATGCTGCAATCATTTGAAAACCGCCGGCAACTTCATAAATTCGCATACCACGGTTAAATTGCTCATACTCTAATTTTAATTCTTCTATTGTCTTGCGAATCTGACTGCCATCTAAGTTGTCCAAAATTTTTCTTATTTGTTCAATCAATAAAGGTTTGTCACTTGAAAAAAGCAGCGCCTCAATTACGGCTTTAATATTATTCTCAGCCATATATTTATCTTTGCAAAAATAATGAGAAGTTTTTATTTAACGCAGATATTCGCAAATCAAACGCGAGATTCTCGCAGATAAAACTTTTTCATCTGCGTAAATCTGCGTGCAATCTGCGTGTATCTGCGTTCAAATGAATCTGCGTTCAAAGAGTTTCCTCTTAGTTTTACAATTCTAGCAGTACTTAGTAACCTATTTAATTTTCTTTTGTTTATAAACTTCGTTTAGTAATTCTTCAGTTGTTTTTATATTACTGCAGCTCTGTAATGCCTTTTTTACCATCAGGCTGGCCTCGGGTTTTTTATACCCTAATTGCATAAGTACAGCAAGAGATTCTTCTTCAATATCCATACTTAATCGTTCTTCTCTTATCTGAGCGTCTTTTATAAGACCGAACTTGCCCACTTTATTCTGTAGTTTTGCAACAATTTCTTTTGCTCTCTGCTGACCTATTCCAGGAAGAGATTTTAAGAAACTAATATTACCTTGATCTATTGCCTGTGCAATTAATGAAATGGGTTTGTTTAATGCCTTCAATGCTCCCCGTGGACCAATCCCAGATACCGTGATAAAACATTCAAAAAATTCCTTTTCGATTTCATTTAAAAAACCAATTAACATCGGGATATTTCTCGAAGGTTCGACTTGAAAATAGTGATATGTAGTCAAGTTGACTGTGCCGTCGGGCCTGGCAACCTCTTCAATCCGCTGCATACTTGTTACCGGCAGAAAAACTTCGTAAGTAATGCCTGCATTGTCAATAAGTAAATAATTAGGACCCCTCTCAATAATTTTACCCGAAATTCGTGCAATCATCCGCGCCCAGAAACCTCTCTCTCAAACTTGCTAAGATAATTATAGGCAATAGCCAACGCCAAGGCATCAGTCACATCCGTGTATTTGGGTGAACTTCCCACATTAAGTAGTGACATAACTATTCTCTGAACTTGATATTTAGAGGCTAACCCACGGCCTACAATCGCCTTTTTTACCTGCGTGGCTGCGTATTCAACCAAGGGAACATTTGCCTTTGCACAGGCAAGACAGATTATGCCTCGTCCCTGCCCCAGGAGATATGCTGTGGTAGGATGGTGATAATGTACATATATTTTTTCAAGAATCACAACCTCTGGCTTATGGTTATTTATTAATTTCAGTATAGCCTCGTATATCTTTTCCAACCGCTCAGGCAAACTCTGGTTATGCTGGGTTATTATTACTCCTGCCTTTACTAATACCAAACTATGTCTGTCCGAATCAATAATCCCGTATCCTGTGATTTTTAAAGCTGGGTCAACGCCCAAAATTCTCATTTTTATATATTAAGAAGCAGCCTCGGCCTGTATTTGTTCCATAATCTCATCAGCTATTTCGGAATTATCGTAAACATTCTGCACATCGTCGTGTTCTTCAAGGGCAT
>JAGUWZ010000051.1 GCA_020062065.1 Candidatus Omnitrophota bacterium | reverse complement strand
GTTTTATATAACATATTGAAAAATGCATAGCCATCTAAATTGTGTTCAGTGGAATACCATTCTATATTTGGACCGCCGCGGATACCACCTTCTTTATCCTGTTGTAAATCAATTATAGCCTTGGCAATCTCTTCAGCGAGGCCAAGGTATTTAAAATCTTGGGTTTTCTGAGAATACTGCATAACCGCTATGCCTACCCAGATATTAGGTCCGCTGTGCACGATATACTCAGCAGGAGAACCGTCATTGGCGTAATAAGCATTAAAAAACAGTCCATCCTGCCTTTTTGCCTTCCGATAAAAGAAATCCAAAAGCTTTTTTGCCCGTTCAAAATCCGCGAAATTTGTATAAGCCTGCAAAACTAACGCCTGGTCATAAATAAACGCCCAATTTGCAATCTCATTATCTCCTTCGAAACTCATTACTAGTCCAGTGCGCGAATTTTGATGCACGAGTAACCACTGATACATCTTATCTAAATTCGCCTTCTCTAAAACTGTTTTCTTTTCATCCAAGTGCAGGAGCTCTTCGGTAACACTGTTCTCTTTATGCTCTAAAGCAATCAATTGTTCCTGGAAACTGGCTTTTTCCTGGGCTAATTTTTCAATTCTACCATTAAGCTCTTTTAACCTCTCGGCTGATTTAGCCTCTTCTGCCCTGAATTTTTTAGCCAAATCCCCTTTTTCTGCTTCAAGCGTTCCCATACGCAGCCTTAGGCTGGCAATTTTTAATTGTAAGTCTTCTTTGTCTCTGTTTATCTCTTTTATCTTCTGCTTGGCAATGTTTGTTTCCTGTAGAATCTTTATCAACTGCTCCACCAGCGCCTTATTGCTTGCGATTAATTTTATATTCAGATAACTATTAAGCGCTAAACCAAAAGTTAAGATAAAGATTATACTCAACACAAAAGGTAAAAACAGTTTTTTTGTCCAGGCATAACACATAATCCTTTTTTGGTAAGCAGGGTTTATATTATCGAAAGTTAAACCTATAAAATAGCTCTCTGGCCCCTCGGGATTATCTTTAACCCAGGCAACTTTTGCATAGGCATTCAGAGCAGGTCTGCTTAATGGCATTTTTAGCTGCAAAGATACTCTTACCTCTTGGCTTTTTATCAGAGCGGAAATTTGCGGCTTTAAATTATTCACGTCCAGACGAAAACCACCCTTACTTACATTATGCGTGAAACCTTGTATCCAATCCGAGAGAATTGTCTTTCCATCCAAACTTATAAGCCTAAACTCTACTGGAAACACCGCATCAAGCCTGATATATCTTCTACGTTCGGAGTCTTTCTTCATTTTATCTTATTTTTTCTAACACCACTCTCTGCTTAATCTTTTTTGCCAGCGCTTGCAAAAAATTCTTAAAATCAGCGTAATCATCTTCTGAAATTCTGTTTTTCTTAAGTTCTACCCTTTGTTTAAAAGTTAGTCTATTATCTTCTTGTTTATATTTGGCTACAAATTTTAACCAGGGGCTATCTTCGATTAAATCCTGGGGTATATATTTTAGCACAAAATTAGCAGGCAAAAGCATATTAAACTCTGTCTCCCTGGTATCTAAAATAGCAAAGTCAATTGGGTATCTGCGTTGGGCCTTTGCCACAATCGTAGAATCTAACCCGGCTAACTGGGGCATTATTCTTAACTTCCCGCCGATTGTAAAATATTCCGGACCCTGGAACTTATAATTTAATTCTAAGTTTTTATCCAGGTCTTCTAAATTATTTATATTATAACTCTTAAGCCGCGCCCCTATAGAAATCTCCTGCACTTTAGCCTCTATTTCTTCGCGAATCAATTCCGGCACCGTGTATAAAAACCAGTATCTTTGGCTCTGGTCATAGACGCCAAAACTAAAGATAGTTTTTTCTGCACTTATACTTTCATCCTTATTTATTTTGATATCCATAATCTGTTTTATCAGATTATGTTGCGCAGGATATAAAGGGGTATTTTCTATTTTATATCCATCTTCTTGGCATACCAATACCCGCCTGCCTTGATCTGCGGGAGGTAAATCTCCGAAAGAACAGGTCTCGGCAGTAGGGTCAAGAAATACAATTTTATCTTTTAGGGATACTGCGGCAATCGCGTGGTTAAAAAGCATGCTGGGAAAATCTTCATTGAGATTATAATAATCTTTTGTCCCGATAAGCACCGGCCAAGCAGGAAAGTTTGCTTTTTTTAACATCGTAACTAAAAGTATCGCCTGATCCTTACAATCCCCATATTTATTTCTAAATATATCTCCTGCAGGGTGTGGCTCATAACCTGCTTGTCCGTATTCCACGGCCACATAACGTATTTCTTTAGCACAAAAATTATAAATTTTTCTAATCTTGGCTTCGTCAGAAATCTCTCCCTGGATTAACTCCTTAATTTTCTCTTCTATTGCCTCATCTGCTTTCATTTTATCTTTTGCCAGTCCCCACCACCAATTATATACCTCATTCCAACTTTGGAATGTAGAGATAAAGAGAGTAGGATTTATTTCTACTCTGGGTGGCATATTTGACTCAGGGATAATCTGAGGTATATCTTTAAACTCCCAGCAGTAAATTATTTTGTCCTGCTTCTCTTCGAGCCTGGGTTTTAAGTCAGCGGAAAAATTATTATACTTCTCATTCAAGGTCTTTATCTGTAAAGTTCTTTCTTTGGGCAACTCAATAGTAAAATTTGCCCTAATAATCGGCTCAGAGGACTGCAGAGGATAAGCCAGGACAAAATCTTTCTTATTAATAAGCTGATTGCGGATGACCTTTAATTTGTATTCTATATTTACACCTTCGGTAATTTCCGGAAAGGAAATTATGTATACCCGGACGTTACTGTAAAGTGGGAAATTTAAATATTTAGTCACGTCGCGTATATGACGGCTGCCTACATCTATAACCTTTCCATCGGGTTTTATGGTCCTGGCGTATTCTAATTCTACTTTCTCATAGGTGGAATCATACTCTATATGTGTTTCGGAAAAACTCTCTTTGCCTCGTTCATTTAATATCTGAATAAGATAATGTAGGTAGGATATCTGTTTATTATCAGAAGTAATCTCTATTTTCTCGTCACAAAATAAAATCTGGGCGCCTGCCTGGGGATAATCAAAGGCCTTTGGTGCGCTGGAGATAATTCTGTGCGTATCGGGGCTTATTTCTTTTATATGCCCGGGTTGGCCCTGTTTCTCAATTATATCAATACGTTCTTTTGAGCGGCTGGCAAATGTCTCGGTCTCTATCTTCTTATAACTATCCAATGCCTTATCAAAGAGATTCAACTTCTCGCAGGTTAAACCGTAATAATAAAGAGATTCATCGTCGGGGTTTTTCTCTTCCTCTAAAATTTTTAATGCATCGCTATAATAGCCTTGGTTATAATAACAGATAGCCAAAAACTTCTTTGCCGCAAGGTTGGTGGTTTTTTTGAATTCCTCTATTGCTGAAGCAAAATCCGAGCGGCTCAGATACAACCGCCCAAGCTCAAAATGCAGGCGTTCCAAGCCGTTTCCTTGTTGAATTAAGTTTTTATATAATCCTATCGCTGCCTGATAATTAGATTCGTACTTCCTGACATAATCTTGCGCCTTTTCGAGCTGATTTTTCTGCGCACACCCTGCCAAGACAACACAAAGCATAGAGAATAAAGCTGCAAGCCTCAGACTGTATGCCAGAGGCATAAGCCATGAAAGATGAAACCCGTAGCTTGAAGTATAAATTTTTCTCATTTTAATTTTATTACGCATAACCCACTCCTATTTATATTACTTCCAGACTCAATATACTGTCGATTCTGAAAGTGCGTTCTTCGTTCCTCAAACAACAGAAGCCCACTAGATAACTATGCTTGTTTTCCT
Source organism: Candidatus Omnitrophota bacterium (assembly GCA_020062065.1). GTDB lineage: Bacteria > Omnitrophota > Gorgyraeia > Gygaellales > Profunditerraquicolaceae > JAGUWZ01. The sequence continues at coordinate 142 of JAGUWZ010000051.1, read as the reverse complement.
GCTTTATTTCTTTAGGAATAATCTTCCTTTCTGACACCTCTGGGTTGTTGCGGGAAAGATATTTTATCTTTAATTTCAACCCTAAGTCAATTGCTTCTTGTATCTCGGCTCTTTTTTGATTCCCCATCTCTTCTAATAAATT
>JAGUWZ010000035.1 GCA_020062065.1 Candidatus Omnitrophota bacterium | reverse complement strand
AGGTAAAGGCTTTGCGTTTCCATAATCTGCTTAAATACCTCTTCCCGCCATAGAGAATCTTGCTTGAATATATTGACAAACCTGCTTAAGAAAACCTTGCCTTTGTTTAAGACGGTTATTTCTAAAGCATCTGATTCCAGACAAGCCACAAGCACCTCATCCATTTCGCCGGGCAAAACCGCATTAAAAAGCCCTGCGATTCCGTAAGTAGTCAAAAAAACTGCCTCTACTTCTATGTCTTGGTCTTTAAAAATACCTAGCAAGCCGTCTATTATCTCTCGGCGGGCAAAAACCATATTAATAGAAGCAAAACCTTCTTTATCCCGTTCAACGACCTGATATCCGACAACAAGTTCCTCCGGGGTATAAGGTAAATCCTTGGCTGCCTGCAAATAAATCATCTCTTCTATTTCTTTATTATCCGAGGAAGGGAGTCTGATAAACCGACTGGAAACTCTCTTGTGGGAAACAACTAATATTACTCTTTCGTCCGAATAATTTACTTTGCCGAGAAACTCTTTAATCTTTCCTGCGATTATACTTTTTTCTTCCAGATTGTCGTAAACTAACGACCAGAAACCCTCTATCTCTTTCCGGGAATCCCTGTCTAAAGTTCTGTATTTTAATACTGTGCAACCTTTTTCCCTAAAGTGGAATATGATAAAAGACTGGCGCCACATTTTCATTACCACGACTTAAGCTCTCTATTGGTATAAGCGCCTTTGGAAAGAGGATCAAGGATTTGGCTAAGAAAATAGTTTACATCGGAGATAAACTTCCTCGGCACAAAAACAATATCTTCTGACTCTAAGATAATATTTTGTCGCAGGTCGCCTTTTAACAACTTGGATAAATTTATTCTTTGCGCATTTGGGGCAGCAAAACCTCCGCGGATCAAAATTGCGCTTGAAGCAACCGCGTCGCGCGTCAGACCTCCTGCCATAGCAATTGCCTCCATAATGGTTCTTCTACCAGCAACCGCATATATTCCGGGGTTGGACACCTGACCTAAAACAACCACCCTGCTGCCTCCGATTTTCTTAATGGATATGGAAACTTCGGGATACTTTATGTATTCTCTCAACCTCTCTGTAACCCGTTGGTCCAGCGCAGTTATGCTCAGACCGCTTGCCTGGATATCGCCTATTAGAGGAAAGGAAATCTTTCCATCCGGCCGGACACCCACTTCCTGATTCAAGTCAGGATTTTGCCATACAGAAATCTGTAATATATCATCCTCGCCGATGATATATTCTGTCGCGGCCATAACCTTGGCTACAACAGGTTTCTCTTCCGGAAGTGTCTCTAGGGCTTCTAGTTCCTTGCTTTCCGGTTTTACTGGCTGAGCTGGTGTAACCGCAGCAGCCTCTTTTTCTTTCAACAAATCTAATGCCTTCTGAAACAATTCCTCTGCCTCTTTATACCTTCCTTGTTCATAATAGATATTACCCAAGTTGTAATAGTCTTTTGCATCTTGTTGGGTATCCTGCGCATAAACAGAGATTAAAACACTACTTATTAGCAATAAAATTGAAATTATCCTCATTTCTTTTATCAGGTATTATTTGGTTATCTTTCCGGCTCCAAGATCACTTCGATCCTGCGTTTCAATTCCTGGGCTTTCTCTTGTTCCGCTGAAATAGGCTTAGAAGATTCTTTTGACGGAGAAACTCCTATTATTCTTTCTTGCAATATTGTATTCAATCTTATCGCCGCAACCAAATCATCGAGGGTCTTTCTGTGGCGTTCTTTAGCGTCTAGCAGTTGCTTCTCTAATTCTTCAGAACGTGATTTAAAACTGGCAATTTGTTCTTTTAAAGAGCTGGTCTGGCGACTTCTTTGTTCTAACTCTAATTCCTTCTCATTTAAACCATCAGAAAATTGCCCAAGCTGGACCTTGAGACTATTATATAACAGATTTAGCTCTTCATACTGCGATTTTTGTTTATCTAATTCCTGCTTTGCTACACTCTCCACTTGAGCATAACTGGATTCAATTGACTTAATTTCCTTTTCCTTTTTAGCCAGCTGCGCGCTTAAGTATTCGAGATTTTTTTGCAAAGAATCAACTAATTTGCCCTTTTGGGCAAGTGTTTCCTGCACTTCCTTCAAACGTGAATCTAAAGAGGATTTCTCTCTTTCTAATTCCTGAAGTTTTTCACTATTGGTTTTATGGACGGGAAGTTCACTTTCCAACTTTGATAATCTGGCTTGCAGGCTAATCAATTTTTCTTTAGATTCCAAGGATTCTTTTTTGGCAGAATCAATTTCTAATTCCTTCTTAACCAAAAGTTCAGAGAGCCGACTAAGTTGTCCTCTTGCGCTTTCATAAAGAGCTTTTAGCTCGCCAGATTCTTTACGCCCCTTTAAGCTGTTGACCTCTTTTTTAGCTAAATTTAGCTCATTTTCCAAATCAGAGATTTTTCGTCTAAACTTGCTCTTTTCGGAATTAAGAGTATCCATAATCTTTTGTTGCCTTTTATCAGTTCTTTCCACAACTTGAGGCGGCAGTGAACTTAATTTTGTCAGTTCATCTTCCAATTGCTTAATTTGAATTTCCTTTTTGGCCAAAGCGCTGTTAAGTTGACTTATATTCTCCTGCATTTCCTTGAGGGAAATTTTTTGTGAAGCTACCCCCTTCTCTCTTTGTAAATCCTTAAGATTTTTTTCTAGGTTTTTGTTATTTTCGATCAGAGACTGATTAGTAGCTTGAAGTTTCGCCAGTTCTTCTTTTAATTTGGCTAAATCCTTATTTTTCAAATCACTCTCCGCGCTTAAATCCTCAATTTTTCTTTTAAGCATACTGACTTGACCGACATTAAACTTAGCAATATCGTCCTTAGCAAGTTTTAAATCTGAAGTGATGCGCATAAGCTCATTGGTGGTATTTTGCAGGCGCGTGTTGGCGTTGACGTTTGCCTCCTGTAAGGCAGCCCTCTCGGCATTAAGGTGTGTCAATTCCTTGTTCAACTGTTCTATAGTTTGCTGGGCGTTATTTAAAGCATCCCTTATCGCTTGGACATTGCTTAATTGCTTTAACTTATTCTCTTGAACTTCTATCTTCTCCTCTATCTCAAAGGTATATTTTTGCAGCCTTTCTTTCTCTTGCAATGTTTCATTCAATACCTGGTTTAATTGAAGGTTTAATTCCTTTTCGCTGTTGTATTTCACAGTTAAATAAAATACAGGAGAAACCACCCCCACAATACTACCAATGCCTACTAGTATTATCTTTACATTTAGCATCTTCGCTACTGCCTTTTATTGGGACTCTTTAAACAATCCAGACATTCTTCAATGTAAATTACAGGATTACTGTTTAAATCTATTTGTTTCGGCTGTTTTAACTCTTGCCCATGGGAATCGTAAATTATATTAACTACAGGACGCAATGGCGATTTAAGATTATCTTTAAACACCACGCCTATTTCCTTAGTATTCAGCTTGACTAAGAAACCTAAGGGAAAAATTCCAATCCTTTCGATTAAAACCTTTATTATTTTGTATCCGAAAACACTTTTATTGTTTAAAATCATGTTTATTGTCTGTGAATGTGTATGTTTATTCCGGTAGGGCCTATTGTGCATCATCGCTTCGTAGACATCAATAAGACCTACTATCTGGGCATATTCAGAGATATCGCCGTCTTTTGTTCCTTTAGGATAACCCGAACCGTCTATACGCTCATGTTCCTGCTCTACAACATCAAAAATCCCTCTGGAAAACTCTTTATCTAACTTATTTAAAATCTCAATACCATATTTAGGATGTTGTCTGATCTTATTATAATCCTCATCCGTTAACTTCTCAGGTTTATTAATGATATCCATATATTTGGTTATGCCGATATCGTGTAAAAAGGCAGCTGTCCCTAATTCAACCAGACGCCAGCGCTCATAACCTAAACCCAGTCCTATTTCAATAGACATAAAACAGACATTCACCACATGGAAATAGAGATAATCTTCTTCTTGCGCATAAGCGGACAAACAAAATTGTAATGATTCTTTGTTTTGCCTGCTTAATAAACCAACTGTCTTTTCAATAAAGGAATTGAGCTCGGATTTAATTCCAGAGTTAACTTCTGAATGAGGATTGTAAAGTTTTTTAGCCAGGGCAAAGGCCTGGTCATAAGATTGGGCTATTAGCTTAATATTTTCTTCTGCGAGTCCCCTATTTAACGCATTGGATATACTAATGTCCTTACTTTTGAAGTCCCCCGGCGTATTTTTTGTCTTGCTTATTTGCTTGTTAGTTAAATCTTCTTTCTCATCCAGCTTGACTGATTCTACGGCTAATCCCTGCAATTTAAGTTTATTCTTTTCTTCTTTGTATTTCCTCAAAATATCCAATATACTAAACATATTATTTTAGCCAATTTAAGAACTACCTTTTTAAACGCAGATGAACGCAGATTACACGCGGATTTACGCAGATGAAAAAGTTTTATCTGCGACTATCCGCGTTTGATTTGCGAATATCTGCGTTAATAAAATTGGGTTGAAATTATCATTTTACTAGTTGTTAAATCGCCTTATATTATTTTGTAACAGTTTCAAGCTCTTAGTAGTCTCTCGTTGCTGCCCCCTCGTAGGTGAAAATATCTATTACTTCTAACACCTACGAGGTGGATGAGGTTATTCACAAACTATTATATTTTTGAGTTTGTTGCCAAACTTTCAAATCTCTAGAGACTCTTTTTTATGGAGTTGGGCTATCAAGATCCTGGGATCGCAATTCTGCAGTTAACTCTTCTTTTTTACTCGCCGAGGACGCTGGATTCATATATGGCACATCAAAGTATTGTGAACCCAGGTCTTCGTTTATCTTATTAACTGTATCCTTGTCAATAACGTTTAGCCCGTTACCGAATCCCACCAGCAAAGCCAAATCACAAAGGGTGTTTATCCGGCGAGGAATACCTTCAGAACAAGCAAAGATTTCTTTGTGCGCCGCTTCCATAAATATCTCTCTTTTGGCTTCCGCTACATTCAAACGGTGAAGAACATATTCTTTTGTCTCGGCCTCGTCAAATGCCATAAGATGGTATCTTACCACCATCCTCTGCATAAATTGAGGCAAACTCATTACCGCGTATTTTAACTCAGGCTGGCCCAAAAGGACAATGGTCAGAAGGAAGGCGTTTTCGAGTTGAAAATTCAGCAAGAGCCTGATTTCCTCAAAGATATCTTTATCCTGGATTGACTGGGCCTCATCAATGATTATTACAGCATGCTTGCCTGTATTATAAATGGAGAATAAAATTTTATGCAGGTTATGAAACAATTCAATTTTGCTTAAAGAGGATTCCAAACCACCCAGCTGATGCGCAATTTCCTGAATAAATTCCAATCCAGTCAGACGGGGATTAAGAATAAAGACAGGCTGATATTTGTTTTCCTGTTGAAGTTCATGCCAGATGACCCGTGTGAGTAAAGTTTTTCCGCAGCCGTATTCACCTGTCAAAAGCGCAGCTCCTTTATGTTCACGGATGACATAAAGTAGCCGGGCAATTGCCTCTTTATGCTGTTTTGAATAATAAATAAATCTGGGGTCAGGGGTATTTTCAAAAGGTTTTTCTTTTAGTTCCCAATATGCCTCATACATATCTTATTTATTTCCGGAAACAGGGACATTCTTCTTGCTTGTGCTGATAAAAGAATAATCCTGTTTATTCTTTTGGTCTATCTGATGGCTTAAAACACCCTTTATGCTCTGCATGTTTTTTTCCATCTCGCCGCGCCAAAAGGCAATGCCGGATTTCTCAGATGTCTGCATCGTCTCCCAGACCACGACGCCGTCATCCTGAACAGTCAAGGTATAATTGGTTGTAGGAAAACCCTTTTTGGTAAAATTGGCAAAACTTATCTGATTGTTTTGAAAGGTTATAATGTCAACTTCTTTCTTAGTTTTAGTTGACAGCGGCGTCAATTCAATCTGCCACTCGGTATTATTTAATTCATTACGCTTCTTATCTGAGAGCGCCCTCTTGGCCTTTAATGCTTCTTCAAGGGCTTTATCGGACTTCTCTTTTTCTTTTATTTCTTTCTGGGGGGCAGTCGCAGCACTTGCTGGCTTAACCGTTTCAGTCTGCGGCTCTACCTCAGTTTGTTTTTTCTTGCTCCCGAACCAACCATTGGCTTCAGAAAAACAGCATAGCGCAAAAAATAACCCCACTACTAAAATTAATCCTCTCTTCATATCCCCT
>JAGUWZ010000039.1 GCA_020062065.1 Candidatus Omnitrophota bacterium | reverse complement strand
AATTAACTCACAACTTATTTTATTTTTATATCACATTTATAAATTTATGTCAATGAATAAATCCGCTGATTTATGCTCTAATAAAAACATTGCCCAATCTGCCGGAATCATCGGACTGGCGACCCTTTGCTCGCGCATATTAGGATTCGTGCGCGATCTGGCCATTGCCAGATTATTCGGCGTCTACTTATATGCCCAGGCTTTTGTCATCGCTTTTAAAATTCCTAACCTGTTGCGCGATTTGGTAGGTGAAGGCGCAACCAATGCGGCATTTGTTCCGGTTTTTAGTGAATATACAACTGGCAATAAGAAAAAAGAATTCTGGGAATTGGCAAATCTAGGGATGAATGTCTTATTGGTAATACTTTCTCTAATTACCCTCTTGGGCATAATTTTTTCACCATTTCTGGTGCGTCTGGTTGCCCCTGGGTTTTTGGCCAATCCTGCACAATTCCAGACCACAGTGCGTTTAACTCGGATAATCTTTCCTTATATTTTACTTATCGGTCTTACCGCTTATTCCATCGGGGTGCTTAATTCGTTAAGACATTTTACAATTCCGGCGTTTGCCCCGTGTCTTTTAAATATCTCCATTATTATCTTTGCCCTAATCTGGGGAGAAGGAATAAAAGGATTGGCGTCTGGAGTTTTAGTAGGCGGGGTTTTGCAGCTGGCTGTACAGATACCCGTTTTGTATAAAAAAGGATTCTCTTTTTGCTTCACCAATAAATTTAATCATCCAGAGATAAAACGTATTGGTAAATTAATGCTGCCGCGGCTTTTTAGCACTGTGATTTATCAGTTGAATAATTTCGTAGACACAATTTTCGGCTCTCTGGTTTTTATAGTAGGTGAGGGAGGAGTAGCGGCATTATATTTTTCTTATCGCTTGATTCAGTTTCCATTAGGAATTTTTAGCAATTCACTTTCCCAGGCAATTTTACCTACGCTTTCCTCTCAGGTTTTGGATGATGACCGCACAAAATTAAAAGAGACGCTTTCTTTCGGACTGCGTTCAATCCTGTTTATCATGCTTCCGGCATCCATTGGCTTTATGGTTTTGTCCAGGCCGATTATCTGGACACTTTTTAAAGGCGGAAAGTTCGATGTCTATTCTGTCCAGGCCACGGCTAATGGCTTATTTTTCTATAGTATCGGCTTGTTTGCCTACGGAGCAAATAAGGTAGTGCAATGCGGATTTTTCGCGCTCAAAGATACGCTGACTCCGACCAAGGTTGCCGGGCTGGCATTAGCGATAAACATTATTCTAAATTCAGTGCTTATGTATCCGATGAAATTAAGCGGCCTGGCTCTGGCAACCTCTATCTCGGGAATAATTGGTTTTTTTATTCTACTTTTCTTATTGCAGAAGAAAATCGGTGGCTTGAATCTGAAAGCCCTGTTTTTTTATTTCAGCAAAATATTTTTGGCAAGCATTGCTATGGGGGTTGTTTGCGCTGCGGTTTTGGATTTGGGTATATACTGGGACAGTTTCTTGGGCAAGGTTGTCCATTTATTATTACCTATTGCCAGCGGCGGGATTGTCTATATAATTTTCTGTTTTATTTTGCAAGTCAAAGAAGTTCACAGCCTATGGCGCTGGGTTTTTAAAGAATGGACTGTCTCCACAGGGGAGTGCCCTGATGTATAATACACATTACACTGCGTAGGTGTAAAATTTAGGAAGAGTGGATACTCGTAATCGTGAAACATTTGGCAGGAATTTTTAATTCAGATGAGTAAACTTAAAGAAAAAGTCAACACCTTGTCCGAGGGGCCGGGCGTATATATTTATAAGGATGCCCAAGGCAAAATTATCTACATTGGTAAGGCCAAGAGCTTGAAGAAGCGTGTGCAGTCGTATTTTAGCCGCTATTTAGACGCCAAGACCCAGGCGATGGTGAGTAAAATCGCGGATCTAGAATATAAATTGACTCCTACTGAGGCTCAGGCGCAAATTTTAGAAGCCGCCTTAGTCAAAGAAAAACAGCCGCAGTATAACATAGACTTAAAAGACGATAAATCATTCCCCTGGATTAGGATTAGCGATGAAGAATTTCCCATAGTTTCTATTTACCGAAGAAGAAAAAATCTCAAAAATAATATCTCTGGTTATTACGGTCCATATACTAATGTTAAACTTTTGCGCCAGGCGATAAAATTGATACGTAAGGTTTTTGGTTTTCGTTCCTGTAAGAAAATGCCTAAACAGGCGTGTCTGTATTATCGGCTAAAACTTTGCCCTGCTCCTTGTGTGCAGAAAATTGGTGCGCGCAAATATCAGGAAATTATCCGGCATATCCGCTTGTTTTTGGAATTTCGCTATGAAGAATTAGTTAATAAACTTTCTTCGGCCCTGAAAACCGCAGTTATGCAGCTGAAATTTGAAGAGGCAGCAAAAATCCGCGACCAGATTAATTCCTTAAGCGCAATAGCTCAAAATCTGCCAGAGAAATCAGCGGGCTCGCCAAGCCTGCCACAATGCTTTGGAGGGTTAGCAATGCCTTGTGGCGATATTGTTGAGATAGAAGATTTAAAAAACCTCATTGGTCTTAATAGATTGCCCCTGCGCATTGAAGGGTTTGATATCTCCAATATTTCCGGCAAAGACGCCACAGGGGCAATGGTGAGTTTTTATAAAGGTTTTCCTGATAAAAATAATTACCGTAGATTCCGGATTAAGACAGTTGAAAAAATAGACGACTATCAGATGCTTAGAGAGGTAGTGCATAGACGGTATTTGCGCTTAAAAGAGGAGAAATTATCCTTGCCAGATTTAATTCTGATTGACGGCGGAAAACAGCATCTTCTGGCTGCGCAAGATGAATTGAAGAAATTAGAAATAGATTTGCCGATTGTAAGTATTGCCAAAGAAGAAGAGAATATTTATATCAAAGGCCGGCCGCAGCCGATAAACTTAAGCAGAGATATTCCGGCATTGAAGCTGATGCGCAGGGTTAGAGACGAAGCGCACCGCTTCGCCCAAAAGTATCACCATTTATTACATAAGAAAAAAATACTAAAAGAATAAATGACCCCATTCGCTAAAAAGGTCTACAAAATTGTTACAGAGATTCCCATAGGCGAGGTGCGTACCTACAAATTGGTTGCGCAAAAGGCAGGTAAGCCAAGGGCTTATCGGGCAGTCGGTCAAATTTTAAAGCATAATCCATATCCATTGATTATTCCCTGCCATCGCGTGGTAGCCAGCAATAATAAATTAGGCGGCTACATTTTTGGTTTAAAAAAGAAAAAGCTTCTTCTGGATTTGGAAAAGGAGATTAAGCAGTGTCTGGCGAGCAAAAGATATTGACCTTTGCCTTGCTAATGGCACGCCTTACAAATAAGGTTGAACGTTAAATGTAAAATCGAAGGGTGTCCCCTTGAGGAACGTCCCCGAAGGCAATACACCCTCTTTCAAGGGTATATTGTCGGGTAACGTGAATTATGAGTCAACGATACCTTAAGAATTTATTTTGGGTAACATTTAATATGAGTCAATTCGAGATGGATTTT
>JAGUWZ010000149.1 GCA_020062065.1 Candidatus Omnitrophota bacterium | reverse complement strand
TAAAAGAGGAGAATTTTCCTCTAAAAGTAGGAGATACGATAAGACAGATCCCGAATTTTTAATCCTTTTTAAATTACTAAAGAATTGTAAAACTAATAAGAAACTTTTTGAACGCAGATACACGCAGATTTAAAGATTTATCTGCGAAAATCCGCGTTGGATTTGCGAGAATCTGCGTTAAATATTTTTGCAAAGATCAATAACAGTGCGTACAAAAAGACCTTCCCAAACTATTTCCATAAAAGATGTTGCCCGGCGTGCAGGGGTTTCCATTAGCACTGTCTCGCGGGTAATCAATAAAAGTCCTTTTGTTAGGGAAAAAAATCGCTCCAGAGTTCTACAGGCTATAAAAGAACTTAATTTTCATCCTTCTGTTTTTGCGCAGCGGCTGGCTACAGGCAAGAGTAATGTTGTGGCATTGGTAATTCCGCGTTATGAAGGTATATTCTATTCCTTTTATGCCTTGGAGTTAATAAGAGGAATTGGGACTTTAACCGAGGCTTTGAAGTTAGATCTGTTATTACATCTTACAGAGAGCCACTCAGATCTGAATTTAAAAGGAATCGGGGGAGTAATCTTTGCGGATATTATTACCAACCGTAATCAGCTGGAAGAGGCCTTGGCTTATGGAATACCCACCGTAGTAATCAATAATTATGTTGAAGACCTAAAAGTAAATTGTATTGCTATTGATAACATAGGAGGCGCATTTGCTGCGGTTAATTATTTAATCGGATTGGGCCATAGAAAAATAGCACATATTACCGGAGATTTAGTTACACAGGCCGCAGCTCATCGTCTGCAAGGGTACAGAGAGGCGATGGAAAAAAATAACATGCCTATCAACGAAGATTATATAATCAAGACAGATTATTCCCGCGGACAAGCCAGGAGTGCTGCCGAGGCCTTATTAAAAATGTCTAATCCTCCCACCGCGGTATTTGTAGCTTCAGATTCTATGGCCCTGGAAGTGATTACAGTGGCCAGAGAGCATGGGACAAAGATTCCTGTTGATTTATCTGTCGTGGGTTTCGACGATAACCCTTCTGGTCTTTACGGTCCAGTAGCCCTGACCACAGTAAGGCAACCCTTGGTTAAGATGGCCCAGGATTCGGTAAAAGAATTAAGTTTGTTAATGGATGCTCATAAAAAACTAGAGATAAAGAGGATATTTCTTCCCACAGAATTAGTGATTAGGGAATCTTGTCAGCCTCTTCAGCCTGCCGGGACGGTTTAAGAGACCTTTTCTACCCTACGCAGTGATCGTGGTAATATAATACAATTTGTAGTATATTAAACCAAGAATTATACTACATATTGTATTTTTTTATTGACAATTTAATTTTTAGTGATATACTTTTATTAGGACTTAAAAAATTTGCTTCTGGCGGTATCTACCGTCGAAGTCAATTTTTTTCTATAAAAATGTTTGGGAGGAACTTAGATCCTTCGCGGCATCTTGCGGCTTAGGATCAATTTTTCCTTCTATAGAAATCTTTTTGGGAAAAATTGAGGAGGAAACAATGGCTTTAAAGCTTTCAGAAAACGCCCTAAAGGTGCTGGAAAGGAGATACCTTAAGAGGGATAAGTCCGGTGAGGTTATTGAAACGCCTGATGAGATGTTTCGTCGGGTCGCTAAGGCTATTGCTTTGGCAGATAAGCTTTACGGCAAAACAGAAGAAGAGCTCGCCAGTATTGAGGAGGCATTTTATCGCAGTATGAGCGCTTTAGAATTTATGCCAAACTCGCCTTGTCTAATGAATGCAGGAAAAGAACTGGCGCAGCTTAGCGCGTGTTTCACATTACCCATAGATGATTCTATGGATTCTATATTTGAAACTTTGAAGGCTACGGCGATGATCCACAAATCCGGCGGAGGTACTGGGTTTTCTTTTTCACGGCTGCGTCCGAAGAACTCTATGGTGAGAACTACCGGCGGGATTGCCTCAGGCCCGATTTCTTTTATGAAGGTTTATGATGCCGCGACAGAGGCTGTAAAACAGGGTGGCTGCGTTATTCCAAATACAAGAGTTTCTACAGAATTCGGTTTGGTAAAAATAAAGAGTCTTGGGCCAAAATATGACACCAAACCTCACAGTTGGCATCCACATAACGGAAGACCATTTATTGTAGCTACTGATAGTGGGAACGCGGTATCCGATGAATTTTATAATAATGGAAAAGCCAAAGTCCATAAGATTACAACTCACAATGGTTATTCCATTACTGCCACCCTAGAACACAAGTTGCGGGTTATTGACGAACACGGAAATTATGTCTGGAAGCAAACAAAAGATATTAAGCCGCGTGATTGGGTGGCTTTACAGAAAGATACCTATATTCAGGAAGGCAATTATCCTTTACCTAAATTAACTATCCAGCCACACTTTAATTCTCAGAAAGTGTCTTTGCCTACTAAACCATCTCGGGAATTAGGTGAGTTTATCGGATTTTTTATTGGTGACGGCGCAATGAGCATAAATAAAAGAGGAACTGGCAGAATAATTTTTACCATTAATGATGAGGGTAAGGATGTAAGAGACTATATATATAAGATTACCAAAAGATTGTTTGGGCTTAGGTTTTCTTTGCAAAAGAAAAAACAAGATAAAAGCACCAACTATTTCTTAAATGCCACGACATTAGTTAGTTGGTTTAGACAGATTGGTATTGAAAAAAAGTCTGCTTTAGAAGCGGATATCCCAGAGATTGTATTTAGGGGGGGTAAGGCTTTTGCCCAAGGCTTTTTGCGCGGTCTTTTTAGTGCCGATGGCAGCGTTACTGAAGAAGGATATCCTACATTATGTAGTATTTCCAGAAACTTGATATTTAATACTCAACTATTACTTTTATCATTAGGCGTCCCAGCTAGAATCAGGGTTGATAAAAAAAGGCAAGGCGCTTTTGGTAAGAATCCTCTCTATAAATTAAGCATAATTACTCAAGATGGAATAAAAAGGTTTGCCGGGGAAATCGCCTTCATCAGTTCCTTAAAGAATAAAAAGATTAAGAGGTCCCTTGATGGAGCCTGGGAATTTAATGATGTGATTCCTTATCAGGAAAAGTTAATACGTAAGATTTATAATGGTCCAGGAAGAGGATGTGGGCCAGATCGTTTGAAACTTGGAGCTAATCGTAAGCTTTATCGAGATATACAGCATTATCTTGATGATGTAAATGCTCCTCGGAACCTTACGCGTAGCCGCCTTATAAAACTAGCCAAGAAACACACAGAGATTCGCAATAATCGCACTATACGCTGGTTTCTCTCTAATCGCCAATTTTACGATAGAGTGGTTAAGGTAGAAAAAGGCCAAGATTTTACCTTAGACCTTTCTGTGCCAGAGAATAATACCTATATAGCCAATGGGTTTGTTAGCCATAATACCCGTCGCGGAGCTAATATGGGTATTTTAAACGCTAACCATCCGGATATATTAGAATTTATCACCTGCAAAGAAAACAATAAAGAGATTACCAATTTCAATATCTCGGTTTCCATTACTGATGATTTTATGCAGAAGCTGCAAAATGAACAAGATTACGATTTAATTGATCCCCATACAGACAAAGCTATTCAACGGCTTAATACAAAGAAGGTATTTGATTTGATCGTAAGGCAGGCGCATAAGAACGGCGAACCAGGGATTATTTTTATTGACCGGATGAATGATTTTAATCCCACACCAAAATTAGGAAGGTATGAATCTACGAACCCATGCGGGGAACAGGTGCTTTTGCCTTATGAAAGTTGTGATTTAGGTTCTATAAATTTATCCCGGATGTGCAAGGAAACAGTAACGAACCGTTATGAAATTGATTGGGATAAATTAAGGACTGTCACGCATCTGGCTGTGCATTTTCTAGATAACCTTATAGATGTAAATCAATTCCCCTTACCTGCCATAGAAAAGGCTACAAAATTAACGCGTAAAATCGGCTTGGGCGTAATGGGCTGGGCAAGCCTATTAATACGCTTAGGTATTCCTTATAATAGCGATGAGGCAGTTGCCCTTGCCGAGAAGGTGATGTCTTTTATATTAAATGAAGCTACCAAGAGGTCGCAAGAATTGGCTACAGTTAAGGGGGTATTCCCGGCCTTTAAAGGAAGTATCTATGATAAAAAAGAAGATGCTTTAAAATTACGTAACGCTACCTTGACCACCATTGCTCCGACCGGCACAATCAGTATAATCGCCGGTCCTTGTTCCTCGGGGATAGAACCGTTATTTGCCATATCATATTATCGCAATGTTATGGACAACGACAAATTAGTTGAGGTTGACCCTTTATTTGAAGAGATTGCCAAAGAAAGAGGTTTTTACAGCAGGCAGTTAATGGAAAAGATTGCTGAAAAATCCTCGATTCAGGCTCTCGACGAAATTCCTGAAGACCTAAGGCGTATATTTGTCACAGCCCACGATATTTCTCCTGAGTGGCATGTGCGTATGCAAGCAGCATTTCAACGTTACCTTCACAATGCCACAAGCAAAACTATAAATTTTCCTTATGAGGCAACAGTTGAAGAGGTAAGAAAAGCTTATCTTTTGGCTTATGAATTAGGTTGCAAGGGCATTACTATCTATCGTGACCGCAGCCGCGAAGAACAGGTTTTGAATATTGCCCGCCCCAACCCCACGCAAATTCAGGAATCCAGACTTGAACCGGGTAAGATTGCTCCGCGTCCGCGTCCGGAAGTAATTAATGGCACAACTACTAAGGTTGCCACAGGCTGTGGTAATCTATATATAACCATCAACAGCGATGAACAGGGCAGGCCCTTTGAGCTTTTTACCCAGATGGGCAAGGCGGGTGGTTGTGCCGCCTCTCAACTTGAGGCAATTGGCCGTCTGGTCTCTTTGGCTTTTCGTTCAGGTATTGAGGTAAAATCCATTATTGAACAGTTACGTAATATCCGTTGCCCTTCACCTTCATGGGAAAAAGGACAGAGGATATTCTCCTGTGCTGATGCTATTGCCAGAGTTATTGAGAAAAGATTAGTGAGTAGTCAGACACAAGATAGTCTCGTTGAAAAAGTTCAGGTTGCAATGAAACATTCCCATCAAGATGACACTTCTGTTAATACCAACTTTCATGGAGAAGTTGTGGGTGTTTGTCCGGACTGCGGGGGAACACTGCGCCATGAAGAAGGTTGTATCAAATGTCACGCCTGCGGGTTTTCTAAGTGTTAATTTCGTATTGTACTGACCCCCATTTTTTGCAATAGATTTTAGTAATCAGTAACAGGAATGGGTATCGGTATCAGTTACGTCGCGCTATCGTTTTGGTTATAGTTTTCGTTTCAGACCATTAACGAAAACCACAACTCCAACCAGACATTACCCATACCTATACCGATAAGCATATCTCTTTTGTCTTAATCCGCATCTGTTTCTTAATAAGGAGCAGTATACAGAGTGGGGTGGTAACTTAAGAGATTATGAAAAAGATACTCTACATAGTGCTTGATGGTTTGGCAGATTCACCTGTTGATGGGCTGGAAGGAAAAACTCCCTTGGAAGCTGCAGTC
>JAGUWZ010000074.1 GCA_020062065.1 Candidatus Omnitrophota bacterium | reverse complement strand
TTATTGACCTTTGCCTTGCTAATGGAACGCCTAAAACAGCTTTTTCCTTCACGGAAACCGCTTCTTTTGGTTCCTTTGGGCTATGCAAAGGTCAATAATAGACACGACAAATGGCAAAATCTAACAGGAATATTTTCAAATGCGGGCTTGGCTTGGGGATGGGTTGACAATATCGTTAAATTGTGTTAAATTTAAGTTAAACCCAAACTTATGGAGCGTAAGCGAACACATAAGTTTGTTAGTTTAGCCTATCCCGCACCTATTTTAAAACCATGGGGAAATTCGCCTAAACAACCCGGCACTAATTTCAGGCTATCAAGTTGAAACTAGAGAAATAAGCGCTGGGTAGTTGGCTCATTTTATTAACGCAGATTTTCGCAAATCCAACGCGGATAGTCGCAGATAAATTTTTTTCATCTGCGTATATCCGCGTGCAATCTGCGTGTATCTGCGTTCAAAAAGGTAGTTCTTAAATTGGCTAACTTGTTAATATGGAAGAACTAAATAAAATCAAGCAAGAGCTTGAACGAACTAAATCAGAACTAGCTATACTCTATGAAGTCTCTAACGCCATGCGTACTACCCTGAAGCTGGATGAAATCTTGTATATCATCCTTACCGGGGTCAGCGCGCATATCGGACTAGGATTTAATCGGGCAATGCTTTTCTTGGTAAATGAGAAGGATAATCTCATTGAGGGGAAAATGGCTATCGGACCGGAAAATGGCGAAGAAGCTAATCGTATCTGGAAGTACGTCGAGCAGGAAAAAATGGACTTAGATGATATGATTAATGCCTACAAAACTTCTGGCAGTGTCCGCGAATCAGGCTTTAATCAACAGATTCAACACATCAAAATTTCCCTGCGAGAACAAAAAAACAGTTTACTTGCTTTATGCGTATTAGAGGGCATGCCGTTACATCTGACTAAGGAAACCATACAAAATTACAACCACGATCAAATTATCCATCTCTTGAAGACTGACGAACTGGTGGTAGTTCCTCTAAAAGCAAAAGATAAGGTAAACGGAATTATTCTGGCTGATAACTTCATTACCAAAAAGCCTATTACTAAAGATGACCTGCGTATGCTGATTATGTTGGCAAACCAGGCAGGACTGGCCATAGAGAATTCACAACTTTACGAAAAAACAGTTATCCGGGCACACCTCGATTCCTTAACCAACCTCTGGAACCATGGTTATTTTCAGTACTTACTGGGAGTGGAATTGGAAAAGGCAAAAGCTACTTTAACCAACTTGAGCCTTATAATGCTCGACCTGGATGATTTTAAAATTTATAATGATTCCCTCGGACATCAATCAGGAGATAATATACTAAAAGAGCTTGCTACATTGCTCAAAAATCAATCCAGAAAGATGGATTATGTCTGTCGTTACGGAGGCGAAGAGTTTGCCATTATTTTACCCTACACGGATAAAAATGAAGCGTATTTAATTGCGGAAAGACTGCGGGAAAACATCGCAAAACATCCATTCGTACATCAAGAAATTCTGCCCAAGAAAGTTCTTACTGCCAGCCTAGGTTTAACTTCTTACCCCAAAGACGGCACTACCTCTTCCCAACTCCTATCCTACGCCGATAAGGCGCTCTACGAGGCAAAAGCTAAAGGTAAGAATAATACCTGCGGATAATTAGACGGCAACCAGCTCTGGTTCTTTGCTCTTTTGCGTGAGCGGTTTATCGTTAGCAAATTTCACTGATACAATCTTGGATACGCCGGATTCCTGCATCGTAATACCGTAGATTATATCTGCATTAGCAATAGTTCGTTTGTTATGGGTGATAACAATGAACTGAGAGATATTCACAAATTCTTGCAAAAGCCTGCCAAAACGTTCTACATTTGATTCATCCAATGCCGCATCAATCTCATCCAATATGCAGAACGGCGTAGGTTTGACTTTGAATATGGCAAAGATTAGCGCAATTGCCGAAAGCGACTTTTCTCCTCCGGAAAGCAAAAGCACATTCTGTAATTTTTTGCCTGGCGGCCGACAGATAATTTCAATCCCTGATTCCAAAGGGTCATGTTCGTCAATTAAGTAAATCTGCGCATCTCCACCGTTAAACAAGAGGCGGAAATAATTCCGGAATTCTTCACGCACCATCTGAAAGGTCTCCATAAACATCTTTCTGGTAGTGCGGTTGATTTTTCCGATTGCTTCCTGCAAAGACTCCTTGGCCTCAACCAGGTCATTCTGCTGTGCAGTTAAGAAGTCATAGCGTTTCTTTAACTCATCATACTCCTGAATTGCCACCAGATTAACTGTGCCGTAGGAATCAATTTTTTCCTTTAATCTCTGAATTTCCTCGCAGAGTTTGTTCTCATTAGTTTCCTGAATAATGCCGCCCTTAATAGAGTCAGCCGCTCCCAGAGATTCGAGAGATAAACTATCCGCAACTAAATTCTGCTCCGAGGAATCTCTAATATCTGTTTCTTTTGATTCCTGTCTAAGAATTGAAATCTCTGCCGCTTCTATTGGTGATTTCTTTATCTGGGCATCAAGGTCAATTTTGTAGGTTGAAAACAACTTATCCTTTATACTCTGATATTTGAAATCAATGTCCTTTTGCGCGATGAGCAATTCGTACAACTTATCCTTTAGGACAACCAGCTTTTGTTCTTTTTCATCTATCTTTTCCACTATAGCGTTTGAGCCACCTGAAAGCTCCTGGCATCTTTTTTCTTCCTTAAAGAGAGAATTATTATGTGATTCTATATCATTCCGGGAAATGATGATTTTTTCTTCCAGCTCCTCTATTTCCTCCTCCAGCGCCTCTTTTGTTTCCTGGGTTTCTTTTATCTTGGCTTCCTGATTGAGAATATTCTCCTCTTCCTTGCGCCTTGTTTCTTCCAGGGCTTTAAAAGTTATTTCTTCGGAAATCAAACTTCTATTCAGGTTTTCTATCTCTGTTTTTACTTGAGCGATTACCACCAGCACTTCTTCTTTAATTTTAGAGTTTAAATTGATCTTTTCTTCTTCGCTATGAATAGAATTATCCAGGGTTTTATTCTCTTCTTCTAATTCAGATAAATGCGCCTTAATCGAGCTTAACTTTGCTTCCAGATTATCAAGTTCATTCCCAAGATCAGATAATTCCAGAACAACGATGTCCTCTTCTTCTTTGATTTTATTGAACTGTTCCAAGACACTATTAGCCACGGTTCTCTTATTTGCCCAGGCTATTTGCTGCTCTTGTTCTTTTGAAGTAAGGTTCTGGAGAGTTGCATTTAATTCCTGGATATGATTTTCTAAAGATACCTTGTTGTTTTTTAAAACCGCTATTTTTTCTTCGAGTTGGTTTATTTTTTCGTTTACCCTTTGCGCATCCAGGTCAATGGGCTTTGCCTCGCCCGACAATTTAAAATTTAAGTTTAGGGGAGTATTATTCTCATCGTTTAATTGAGGCCTTGGGGAGTTTTTCTTTCTATTTTCTCCCGAGGGGTCATCCTGTATCTTCACTAGCAATCCGGTTATTTTCTCTTCAGGCAGTTTATCTAAATAAATCAGCGCATTCATTGATTCGTCAATGTCATCATATCGGTTTTTAAGATTCTGGAGGAATTCCTTTTGAGAAACAAGAGATAATTTTTGTCTTTCCAAACCCTCAACATCCTGATTTAACTGGCTTAATCTTTTAATCTCAGTGTCTAATTCTTGTTTTACACTGGAAATCCTAAGATTTAGTTGCTCGTATTCTTTCTCCAATTGCTCTAAATCGTTGCGCAATGTCTTTAGATTCTCTTCAACCTGCGCCTTTTCTTCGGCTACCTTGGCTTTTTCAAGCTCCAGCCTTTTCTTGCGGGCAAGATTTACCTGCTGTTTTGAGTTAATTTCGGTCAACTCATTTTTTACATGGCTGGTTTTTGTGGCAAGTTCTAATATATCTTTTTTTGCCTGGGCTATATTCTCAAGCGATAGCTTAATGGAAGAAACAATCTCCTCCAACTGCGTCTGTTTGTCTTTTAATGCCAGAGACTTATCTTGTAAACTCTTTTCTAAGCCAAGACGCTCCTGTCTTTGTCTATTCAACTTTTCCTCATCGCTCTTTAGTCTTTCTTTTGCCTGTGCGAGCTGTGTTTCCATAAAAATCCGCGTCTTCTCTAATTCTTCTATCCTCTCTCGGTTAAAATTTATGTTTTGAATATTCCTCTGAATAAGATTCTCTAAACTACTTATTACATTCTTTAACTCGGCCAGATTTCCTTCCAGGTTTTTTAGTTCATTATTACGTTCAGCAATTCGCTTTTCTTCTTCCTTAATTTCAAATTGTAGCATTTCCTCCTGGTTCTTTAACGCTTCCATCTGCTTTGAAGTCTCAAACCTTTGCTGCGCCAAATTATTTCTCTGTAACGTTGCTAAATTCAGCTCCTTTCTTTTTAATTCTTCGAATGTAGACTGGTATTTGCGCGCCTTATTTGCTTGACGCTCCAGATATCCTATCGAACGTTTTACCTCGCTAATGATATCATTTATCCTCAAAAGGTTCTGTTCGGTTTCTTCTAATTTTCTTAGCGCCTCTTTTTTCTGGGACTTGTATTTAGTGATACCAGATGCCTCATCAAATATCTGGCGTCTGTCTTCGGGTCTGGAACTTAAAACAAGTTCGATTTTACCCTGGGCCACGATGGAATAGCTTTCTGCACCTATACCTGTTCCTATGAGTAAATCCTGAATATCTTTAAGCCGAACTTGCGTTTTATTGAGTAAATACTCGCTTTCGCCGGAGCGAAAGATTCTGCGGTTAATTATCACTTCATCGTGGTCAACGGAAAAATGCTTCTTTTCGTTATCAAACGTCAGGGTTACCTCAGCCATACCTAAAGATTGTTTTGTATCCGTTCCATTAAAGATAACGTCTTCCATTTGAGAACCACGCAGAGCTTTTGCTGATTGTTCTCCCAAGACCCAACGAATACTATCAAAGATATTGGATTTCCCACAGCCATTGGGACCGACAATAGCAGTAATGCCGGGCTCAAAATTGAGAACTGTCTTGTCCATAAAAGATTTAAAACCCACTATCTCCAATTTTTTAAAATACATTTATCCGCCTCCTTTAATGAGCAGACAATTTACGGAGCGACAGCGAACGTAAGTCTGGGCTTCATTTGACCTGTTATGTTTGGCTATGCTGTTCCATCCATTCATCAATTTTGTCCTTTTTAAAACGCCATTGTCCGACAAGCTTAAGCGCGGGAATTTTGTTTTGCTTAAGCCACTCATAAATAGTTCTGCGGCTTACCTTCAGATATGCAGCTAAGTCGTCAATTGTCATCAATTCAGTCACAACCATAGTTTTCCTTGGATTAGCCAAAGTCCATGCTTTTGGCCAAAGCCATATAACTCAATTATAAACAAAGAATTAGGTTTTGTCAAGGAAAATCTTTACATATTTTAACATAGATATGAAAATAAAATATATCTACCTCTTAAATGTATGATAATATGAAGACTATGCTAAAAGACGCCAATATACGCTAATCAAACGCGAATTTTCGCTAATATTCGCGTAATTGCACAAAATCCAGTGTGCAATGGTACGTCCGGGGTGGGACTGTCTTTCTAACACGGTTCAGGTAGACGAAATCTAGGTAGGTG
>JAGUWZ010000073.1 GCA_020062065.1 Candidatus Omnitrophota bacterium | reverse complement strand
TATTAAGCAAAGTGGCGAACTCCATATTTTCTTCATCGCCTTTGAAATCAATGCCTGTAAAACTAAAACTCTTCCTTAAATCGCTGCCGAGACGGTCGCAAAATATAACTAAATCCTCCTCGGTCGTTTGTTTATTTATCCTCTTCCAGATTTTTATCCCGTTGGAAAAAGTGGTAAATATCGCCAGCGATACCACGGATAATATCACGGTTACAACCAGGATTTCAATAAGCGCAAATCCAGTTAGAGACACCCTTATTCTCTTGCCTTGCCCAATAGTCTCTAACGACATAAAGGCTTCCTTATTGCTCTGTTTCGTTGCTTTCATAAACTGCGTAGGCGGTCCTGGATAACTTCATCTCTTTTTTTCCCCGACGCCATAAAAGGTCCAAATTGATTTTATAGAGAGGGCCGGCCTCGTCTAAAATTTCCTGGGATAAAACCCAGGCAAACTTTTTGTCATTTTTTATAAATTCACCCTGTGTTTGCGCAAGGCCTGAATCTAAATAGTGAGTTAAACTTTCCTGGGTCTGCCAGAGCAATTCATCTGCCCAGGAAACCACATCTAAGTAATCTAAGCAATAGTTAAAAGAGTCTAACGAGATAAAAAATGCCTGATATATCAAAACTATGCTGAATGATAAAACCGCTGTTGCCACCATTACTTCAATAAGAGTAAACCCTGCGGCTCTATTCCCAATTCTTAACATCGTCATTGCTTTCTACGCCGTCTTTGCCTAAAGAATACAAATCATAATCCGCAGTTCTGTGTTCACCCGGGTATTTGTATTTATACTCTCTGCCCCAGGGGTCTATGGGTTTTTTCTCCAGATACGGACCGCGCCAGCTTTCAGATGAACTTGGTTTATTCAATAATACATTTAAACCCTCTTCAGTCGAAGGGAAATCTCCGTTGTCCAATTCATAAAGTTTTAAGGCAGTGGCGATATTCGACATTATATCTGCGCGGGCAGCAGCTGCTCTCGCCTGTTCACCCCTGCCTGTTAATCTCGGCATTACCATAGCCACCAGCGCGCCGATAATAATAACTACCAGCATTAACTCGATTAAAGTAAACCCCCTAAATTTTAATTTTTTCATTCTCATCCTCCCTCATAGTGATTATATTGAAACTGGAGATATTTTCTCCAGTTTTCTTCAAAATCCTCCAGACTATGTATATAATTGGGGTAAACCGAAGTTAAGGCCTGCTCTACTGTCTTGCCATCTCTTAAGCTGCGGCAAAAATCAGCAAAATCAGCCGAGCCGTATTTCTCTATCAAGAACCCCACGAGTGATACCGCCTGTAAGTAATAAGTATTCAATAAATTCTCACCACTCAAAAATAGAATTCCCCGAGCACCTTTTTTGGTAATTATAGAACGGATATGGAGTCTATCTATTTCTTTGATATTCCTGACATCTAATTTCATCATATCCCTAATAGAGAGCAGGGAATCTCTGCTATAGAGTTCTCTAACCATACTTTTTATCTTCTCTCTCTTTTCGCTTTCTTCCCACTGCGCAACTCCCTCATCCAACCAAAGGGGTATATCTGACTTAAACCCTATGAAATCCCGAAAAATTAGATGGGCTATTTCATGCGGTAGAATAGAATCCAGAAAACCTTTGCTTAGATTGTAACTTAAAATCTCCTTCTTATTATAATCTGCCATACCCGAGGACCATCCAGGCTGGCCGCTTGCTTTTAGATAGGAGGTCTGGTCAGGATAAATATATACCTTTACCCGTTTATCCCAGGTCCAGAATTCCGAATAGCGCGGATATCCCAAATCCAAAGCTATCCTTTGATAATATAGCTCGGCTTTATGCAATACCTCTTTGGCAAAATCAGTGGTTCGACTCCGCCCAGGGTCAATTTTCTCTCCTCGAGCAAGAGTCCCTTGCTCGGAAAAGTTAAAATAAACTATAAAATGTTCACCCTTTAATTCTTCCCACTCTACTGCTAATGCGTTACCTACTCCGAAGCTAATACTTAAAATGACCAAGAGCCCAATTAAGTTTTTTATCATACTTCCAATATTACACATTTCAAGCAATGCTTATTTTGTGTAATTTTATAGCCTCCCTTAAGTTCCCAACCTCCAAACGCTTAACGCACCATCACATTTATTTCAAATACGGGCAAAAGCATTGCTACGACAATAAAACCCACAATCAAACCCATTCCTAAAATCATCAGCGGTTCTAAAAGGCTACCCATCACCCTTATTGCTTCATCGCTATCCCTCTCATAAGAGTCAGCCGCCTCTGTTAAGGCCTCATCAAGTTTTCCTGATTCTTCTCCAACGACTATCAGATTACTCATAAAAATAGGTATGATTTTCGAATTCTTAAGGCTTCTGCCTAAAGAGCCACCCTGCTCTAAATCTTTAAAACTGCTGTATAATTGATTTTTGATCAGCTCATTTCCCAGGACAGGTATGCTGATAGTGATTGCCTTTAATATCGGTATGCCACTACGCAGCAGGAGTTCCAGGGTTCGGCCAAAACGAGCAAGCTCTGCCTTCAAAATCAGAGTTCCGATTACCGGAATATGCAGTTGAAAAAGACTGAAAGCAAGTTTGCCGGTTTTGGTGCGTAAATATCGATTAATAATCAATAAAATAAAAAACGAAATTAAAAACAAATATATCCAGAACCACCATTGTTGTAGATTTTTACTTAGAAAAAGCAAAATCTTAGTGGGTATCGGTAGTGTCTGTTGCATATCTTTGTATAAACCCATAAGCTTAGGCATCACAAAAGATAACATAAAAATTACCGTGCCAATGCCTACACATGCCATTAATATCGGATAGGCCATGGCCATGCGAATACGCGCAACCATATCCTCCTGTTTTGCGCGATACTCGGCGATC
>JAGUWZ010000047.1 GCA_020062065.1 Candidatus Omnitrophota bacterium | reverse complement strand
TAATTTCCCCCCTTGACTGACGCATTACCACACAGAGTTAATTTTTTACTTGACAAGGCGCCTTTTATAGTATATATTTAAATTGAATCACGATGAGAGGTTATCCAAAGGGCTAGTCCCGCGGTAATGCCTCTCTTTTTATTTATACTCCAGTTTTTCCCTCAAATCATTCATAAAGACCATAATCGTAGCAAATTTCCTTAAAAGCGAAGAAAATTTATCGCGGTTAGGAATAATAAGTTTTCCTATCTTATCCTGCTTCCTAAGATATTCAATTAAACAATGGAAATCGCCGTCGCCGGTAACAATAACTGCTTTATCATAGTTGGGATACTCTATCATAGCATAAAGCACTAATTCAGCATCGATATTCCCTTTTATCCTACCGTCAGGCAAAGACAGGGTTGGTTTAAAAATCAGTATATAGCCATATTCCTGCAAGGAGGTATATAAGCTTTCATTAGTAGGTATATAGCCGATAAAAATAAAAGCCTTGGCTACACTATATTTATCCACTAAGTATTGCCTGAATCTTCTAAAATCAAGCTTCCAACCTAATTCGCGAATAGCAAGATTCAAATTCTGGCTATCAATAAAAGCATAATTATTTATATTGTTCTTCATCTTTAGTTATCTTTAAAAAAACCGCAGCAAATAAATTATTGCAAATTTTTAAGGAACGACGGAATTCCAGCTGCCTCTTTTGGTCCAACCCTAACTTGCCAGCCGGATTGCTCCTCTAAATCTCCGCTCATTACCGCCACATAACCAGGGATAATCAATCGTTTATGCGCCACCAAATCCTTTACTGCGAATTTATCCAGCGAATCAGATATTTTTTCGGGAGTAAACTTCTCCGCTGCCCAGGCAGTCAAAACCGACATACCCTCGGTGTCCACGCTCATAATATACGACGGCACTTTACTTGCCTCTACTTCTCCCAGAACAGTATAGTAAGTCAGAGAAAAATTAGTGGTGACTAATAGCGGAGATTTTTCGTCTACAGCACCTATTTTATAAACCTTTGGTTCAATCTGTAAAGGTTTCTGGGGGTCAGTATAGATGTTCTGTCGCAAAGTAAGAAGCGAGAGGGCCTGCCAGTTCTGGAATCCTCTAACTAAGACAATGGAAGCATACTTTAAAATATAGGTTCCTGCCTCCAGTGCCTCTGCATAAGAATCTTCTGTTTCGACTATTACTAAACAAGGATATCCTAAGCTGCGGATAGATTTCTTAAGCGCTAATCTGCGGATCTGGGTTAAATCCCAGAGTTTATCCTTAATTTTCTTTGTGCCGGTATCCAAAACCAAATCAGCTAAACCCTGTTTGCTTAATTCCTGAGTGAGAACAGATAGTCCATCTAAATCTTTGGCGCGAGCTACCAGCGGGACTTGGAATTCTTTGGCTAACTGCGCAAGGTTTGTAAGATTCTCTGAATCCGCCCCATAAATTAGCGGTCTTCTCTCCCTGGAAATAGCCAACGCTTCTTTTAATGCCGCCGAATCCTCAGACATTAATACTAATCCCAGTTTGGTATTTTCTGCGACCTGTCTGACGACCTCAACAAACCTTTTCCCATCACCGTTCTGTTTTACGGCAACCAGGTTCACATTAAGCAGCTGTCCTACCCTCTCAAATTTCAAAACGTTAATTTTTTCTAAACTTTGTTTTATCTGGGAATCCCCTAAATTATCATCAATGATAAATCCCAGGCCACAGGGATTACGGAATTTTTCTTCGTGGCGGAACATAACCGTTTCGTTTCCGACTTCCAATTTGTTATTTTCCATTCCTATAACCACCGGCCTTATTGGCGGAAGGCTGGCTGTTTCTAATGCTGCCTTGGCTTCCGCGCCAAGATACGGACATTTATCAATACTGAGTGCCTTTTTAGCTATTTGCATGGCAAAGGCCAAACAAGTTGCAAATCCGCATTCCTTGCAATTAGTCTTCGCTAATAACTTATAGATATCTAATCCTGAGAGTGCCATCTTGTATAACCACTATCACTGCGTAGGTGATAGTGGAGGTGGTTCCAGAATCTTAAAGGAATTAATAATCGCTTTAGCCTGTTTTAAATAACGATCATATTCTCCAAGCAGAGATGTATAGGTAATCACATAAACCATATTCCGGTTGATAAACACTACTTCCATGAATTTAAAATCCGCCTTATTTTGTTGGGAAGTATATACCAGCCTATAAGCCTCGCTGTTGCTTATTTTCTCTTTTCCTTCGTCCAGAAATTTTGCATTTTTCATAGACTTTAATATATTAACCTTGCCCTCTTGGCAAAATTCTTTAAGGTTCACCTCTTCCTTATCCAGGATCCTGGCAGCAACATTTACATTCGCCGAAAAAGCGAATTCCTTGTCCTTCTCAGGCGAAACAAAAACAACAATGTCTCCGAGAGGCTTGAGTTCGTAATCAGCAGGATAATTTATGCTGTAGTTAAGCTTTTTATTTACGTAGGTCTTTGTCTGCTGCGCATAACCGGCAGTAAAAAATACAAAACTTATCACCGTCGCAAACAACAAACTGTATCTCTTTACCATCTCCATATCAGCCTCCGTTCTTGGCGGTTTCTATAAATTTTTTTACTTTGACTCTGTCCTTTATTCCGGGTTTTATCTCCAGAGAACTGGAAACATCCACCCAATCAGGGCTAACCAACCTTATTGCCTCTAAAACATTATTACGGTTAAGGCCGCCGGATAAGAATATGGGTTTGTTTATAACTGGTAACTTGCTCTTTAATCTCTTCCAATTAAACTTTCTGCCTGTGCCGCCGATACTGGATTTTGAGAATGTATCAAAAAGATAAGCAAAAACTTTATATCTTTTAATATCCTCTAAATCTACTTTATTTTCTATTCTGAAAACCTTGATTATCTTACAAGTTTTAAACCTGGCGCAGAATTCGGGAGATTCGTTCCCGTGAAACTGCAGTAGATCAAGATTACAGAACTCGGCAATTTTTTTTATTGTTTTCTCCTGCGCATTAACAAATACCCCTATCTTCATAACGCTGGACGGCAGGTTCTTGATAATGCTGCCTGCCTTTCCCGGAGAAATATAACGCGGGCTTTTTCTATAAAACACAAATCCTAAACCATCACAGCCGGCTTCCACCGCATTGAGCGCATCTTCTAAGTTGGTTATACCGCATATCTTTACTTTAACCATCTACCAGCCCATCAAGTCCTGAATAGCTGCCTTCTTATCCTGAGTTTTTAAAATCGCTTCTCCTACAAGGACGGCGTTTACACCTAAAATCCTTAAGAATAAAACATCCTGATAATTTTTAACTCCGCTTTCTACAACCACAGTCCTGTCTTTAGGAATCAAAGGAAAGAGCTTCTCAGTAATCTTAAGGTCAACTTCCAACGTATGTAAATCGCGGCTATTCAATCCTAAGGCAAAAGGAATGATTTTTTTTTCTTGCGACACTTTTAAGCTTAAGACTTTTTTCAATTCCTTTTCTGTATGTGATTCAACCAGACAGTCCAATCCCAGACTATCTGCCAATCTAATCAGTTCACTCAAATTGCCTTTGGACAATAAATCTGCGATAAGAAGAATGGCATCAGCACCAAAAAAACGCGATTCATAGACCTGATACGGCTCTAAAATAAAATCCTTTCTTAATACAGGTAAATCCACGCCAGCTTTAACCTCGCTCATATGAGAAAGGCTGCCGGCAAAAAAATCTTCTTCAGTTAATATGGAAATTGCCTGGGCGCCCGCGTCTTTATAAATCGCAGCGATCTCTTTGGGATTGAAACTTTCACAAATTAAGCCTTGTGAAGGAGATTGTTTCTTTATTTCGGCGATAAGGGTAATTGTCCGCGGTTTGTTTATAGCTTCTATAAATGGCCGGGTAGGAGCTAAATCTAATATTTTAGTTTTTAACTCCTCTTCGGGCAATAACTGTTTTGCTAAGGCAATTTTTTCTTTTTTCTTAGCTACTATTTCTTTTAGTTTATCTGTTTTTGCCACCTGGGGCGTATCCTTTCCAAGGCCATAGGCCACCTTGGCAATCCAATCCTTAAGGCCAAAGCCAGCTAAGAACTGTTTTGGCGCGAGTATTCCTTTAGTAATGCTAATTTCTTCAACGCCCTTCCTGAATCTATTGATTCACTGGCTAAAGCGATTCCTTCTTTTATGGACTTTACCTTATCCGCCACATATAATGCGGCAGAGGCATTTAAGAGAACTATATCCCTTTTTGAACTGGGCTTTCCATTTAAAACCTCAAAACAAATCTGAACATTATCTAAGATATTACCGCCTCGTAAATCCTCTGACCCTGTTTTTTTGAACCCAAAATCCTCAGGTCTAATTTCATAATTATTTAACATGCCGTTATGAAATTCAGAAATGACGGTCGAGGTAGTTGTAGTTATCTCATCGAGTCCATCTTTACCATGCACTACCAGCGCATGCCTTATTCCCAGATTACCCATAACTTTGGCTAAGGTCTGGGTTAAACTCGGATCAAAGACCCCGAGCAATTGATGTGTTGCGCCGGCAGGATTACACAAAGGACCAATAATATTAAAAATCGTCCTTTTGCCTATTTGTTTTCGCGCCGGCATTGCATGCTTCATTGCCGGATGCATATTTGGGGCAAAGAGAAAGGTTATACCAATTTCATCTAAACATTTCTCGATTGTTTCTTTCGACATATTTATATTCACACCTACTGCCTCTAATATATCCGCACTTCCACAAGAGCTGGATATAGAACGGTTTCCGTGTTTGGCAACAGCTACCCCGCAGCCAGAAACCACAAAAGCAGCTATCGTGGAGATATTAAAAGTCCCCTTTTTGTCTCCACCCGTACCACAGGTATCTAATATCACTTTTTTGTCTGAAGAAATTTTGACGCTGTGTCTACGCATAACCGTGGCTGCAGCGGTTATCTCTTCGATTGTCTCGCCCTTATTATTCAGCGCATTCAAAAAAGAAACAATCTCTTCGGTATCCACGCTACCGGACATTATTTCTTCCATAACCAGCTGCATTTCATCGCAGGTTAAATTAACTTTCTGGGATACCTTTTGAGTGGCTTCTTTAATCATTCTTTTAAAAAGTTTGCTAATATTTCTTTACCCTCGCGGGTCAATATGGATTCAGGATGAAACTGCACTCCCCAGAGAGGATATTTACGGTGTTTTAAACCCATAATCTCGTTTTCTTTTGTCCAGGCAATTATTTCTAAACAGGAAGGTAGATTTTTTTTCTCTACAATCAAAGAGTGATACCTCGTCGCAGGAAAGGGATTGGGAATCCTGCTAAAGATAGTTTTTCCATTATGATAAATGGCTGAGGTTTTGCCGTGCATAAGTCTCTTTGCCTGTATCACCCTGCTTCCGAAAACATAAGCGATACATTGATGACCAAGGCACACCCCAAGTATAGGGATACTCTTGGCAAACTCTCGTATCAATGCACAGGAAATACCGGCATCAAGAGGACCACCTGGTCCTGGGGAAATAACGATTTTTTCCGGTTCTAATTTTTTTATTTTATTGATACTTATTTTATCATTTCTATACACCTCTATTTTGTATCCTAATTCCCCAAAATACTGCACGAGATTATAGGTGAATGAGTCGTAATTGTCAATCATTAGAATCATTTTTAGCTGTCAGCTATCAGCTGAAGGCTGAAAGCTGAAATTTAATTTATTCTTTTTCCTCCCAGATACGAGCACCCAATGCCTGCAATTTCTTGTCTAAATCCTCGTATCCCCGTTCCAAGTGATAAATTCTTGATATCGATGTCTTGCCGGTTGCTACTAATCCTGCTAAAACTAAACCCGCAGATGCACGCAGGTCTGAGGCCATAACCGGCGCGCCTGATAAACGTTTTACTCCTTCCACGATTGCATGTGGCCCTTCCCTCTGTATATGCGCGCCCATACGGTTAAGTTCTGCCACATGCATAAACCTGTCAGGATAAATCTTCTCGGTAATCACGCTTATGCCGGGTGTAATACACATAAAACTCATCATCTGCGCCTGCATATCCGTGGGAAATCCCGGGAAAGGCAGAGTAGTAATGTTTATGGGTTTAAGCCGGATTTGCCGGCGTAATCTTATAGACTTAGATGTGCTGATTACTTTGACTCCTGTTTCTTTTAACTTATCGATCAGCGCGCTTAAATGATAAGGAAAAACATTCTTTAGGTGAATATCACCGCCTGTTATTAAAGAAGCCAACATAAACGTTCCTGCTTCAATCCGATCCGGTATTATTGTATGCTCTGCACCGCCTAAATTCTTTACCCCTTCTATTTCAATAATCGGCGAACCGTGACCTTTAATTTTAGCGCCCATCTTAATCAGGAGCTCCGCCAAATCTGCAACCTCAGGTTCACAAGCAGCGGATTCAATTATTGTTTTACCCTTGGCAAGACAGGCAGCCATCATCACGTTATCCGTTGCCAGAACAGAAGAGCCGTATTCACCGCCTAAATATATGTGTTCTGCGTGCAGCCTCTTTGCTTTTGCTACCACATAACCCGATTCAATGTTAATATTAACTCCCAGGGCCTTTAAGCCTTTCAGATGTAAATCTACCGGCCTTGCTCCAATAACACAGCCTCCGGGTAAAGAAACTTTAGCTTTTTTAAGTTTAGCTACAAGCGGACCTAAGACACAAAAAGAGGCGCGCATCGTAGAGACAAATTTATAGTCAGCAACAAAATTTGTTTTTGGAGTTGATAAAACAGATACCGTCGCTTTATCCAACTCGGTATTTTTCCCCAATGAACGCAAGATTTTTAGCATGGTATTAGTATCGCGCAGATTGGGCGCATTGTTAATTATGCAAGGTTCGTCTGTTAATAAAGTTGCAGCCAGTATCGGCAATAGAGAATTCTTTGAACCTGAAATCGTAACATCCCCTTTTAGCTTTACACCGCCTTCTATTACTAATTTATCCATTATTTTTCTTAAGTAGTTCTTACTGAAAAAATGTCTGTAAGCGCAGATAGTCGCAGATTGTCTCGAAGATAAAATCTGCGTTTATCTGCGTTGGATTTGCGTATATCTGCGTTTAATAGAGTTTTTCAATGTTAACCATTATTTTCTCGTTGCTACAATTACTCTATCAATACTATTATAATCCTTAATTACTTCTTTGACTTGAAATTTTTCGCAAAATTTAAAAATTTCTTTTATACTTTCACACTGGTCAAACCCCATTTCTAAGATTAATAAACCGCCTTTTTTTAAGAATCCCGGGGATTCTTGGATTATGTGCCGATAAAAATCCAGGCCGTCCTGGCCACCGTCAAGGCTAGATACCGGTTCGTATTGAATCTCCACAGCTAATTTTCTGATCTCTGCCTTGGGGATGTAAGGGGGATTGCTTACTATTATATTGTAACCTGCGCCTAAACCCCTTAACCCGTTAAGGCAGGAACCCTCGAACAAATTATTCTGTATAAACTTTATTCTCCCATCTAAATTATTCAATCTGGCATTTTCTCTTGCTACCTTTAAAGCAGCTTCTGAGATATCAGTAGCCACAATTTTTACCCGAGGTAAGAATTTTGCCAACGATATTGCAATACATCCCGACCCTGTTCCTATCTCTAAAATCTTGCATGCTGACAGCTGAGGGCTTCTGCCAAAGGCAAACCCTGCTGCGGCTGGGAGAGCTGAGAGCTGTCTAATGACTACTTCCACCAGTATCTCTGTTTCCGGACGCGGGATAAACACATCTTTATTTACTATAAACTCTCCTTCCATAAATTCGCACTTGCCAAGTATATACGCTATGGGTTCGCCGCAAATCCTCCTTTTTAAAACCTGCGAAATTTTTGATGAAATGTTTTTATCCAATGTTTTTTGCCTGTTCAGATATAAAGATGCCCTGTCGCAATTTAATACCTCTGTAAACAACAATTCTGTTTCGTTCATCTCTGCGCTACTTGCTCCTCATTGGCCTTCAAAAGTTTCTCGGTAAATTCATCCAAATTGCCTTCCAATATCGACTCTAATTGATATGAGGTAAAATTAATACGGTGGTCGGTTACCCTGCGGTCAGGGAAATTATAAGTACGTATCTTTTCGCTTCTGTCTCCACTGCCAATCTGCGCCCTTCTTTCCTCGGTAATTTTCTTTGTCTCTTCCTGCTGTTTGGCGTCCAATAACCTTGCCCGCAGGATGCGCATTGCCTTATTTTTATTCTTAAGCTGGGACCTTTCATCCTGACAGCTTACTACAGTTAGGGTAGGTATGTGTGTAATCCTCACCGCAGAATCAGTCTTTTGCATATGTTGACCTCCAGCGCTTGAGGCACGGTAGGTCTCAATTTTTAAATCATTAGGGTTAATTTCCAGTTCTACCTCTTTGGGTTCTATCATCACCACAACTGTAGCTGTCGAAGTATGAATTCTGCCCTGCGCCTCAGTAAGAGGGACACGCTGCACGCGGTGCACCCCGCTTTCAAATTTCAGTCGGCGATAGGCATCCCGACCTTGAACGCTGAAGATAATTTCTTTAAAACCGCCTACATCGGTAGGGTGAGAAGACATAGTCTCTACCTTCCAACCTTTTGCTGCGGCATATTTTGAATACATCCGGAAAAGGTCAGCGGCAAATAATGCTGCCTCCAAGCCGCCTGTGCCCTGACGGATTTCCACGATTATGTCTTTGTCGGTATCTTTATCTTCGCCTTTAAGCACAACTTTTAGTTTTATTTCTAATTCATCTTTTTTGTTTTTCAAATCTGCAAGTTCTTTCTGGGCAATGGACAATAATTCGCTGTCATGTTTTTCTTCAAGCATCGCCTCCAGATCAGTTATTTCTTTGAGTAATTTTTTGTGTTCGCGAAATAAAGAAACTGGATTTTTCAAATCCGATAACTCCTTAGCGAGTTTGTTATAACGCCTGGTGTCGGCGATTACGCTGTAGTCAGCCAAGAGATGCTCAAGTTCCTCGTATCTTTGTTCCAGTTTTTGCAGTCTGTCTAACATATTTAATTATTGATTTTTGCAAAAATAATGAGAAGTAAGGCGATTTAATAACTAGTAAAATGATAATTTCAACCCATTTTAACGCAGATTCTCGCAAATCCAACACAGATAGTCGCAGATAGAACTTTTCCATCTACGTATATCTGCGTGCAATCTGCGTGTATCTGCGTTCAAAAAGTTTGCTCTTAGCTTTACAATTCTCAGTACTTCTTGCCGTATTTCTTCATAAACTTATCCACTCTACCTGCTGAATCCACAAGTTTACTTTTACCCGTAAAAAACGGATGACACTTAGAACATATTTCCACCCGAATATTCGGCTTAGTAGAACGAGTATGAATTGTTTCACCACAGGCGCATACAATAGTAGAG
Source organism: Candidatus Omnitrophota bacterium (assembly GCA_020062065.1). GTDB lineage: Bacteria > Omnitrophota > Gorgyraeia > Gygaellales > Profunditerraquicolaceae > JAGUWZ01. Next base: position 5,408 of record JAGUWZ010000047.1, on the reverse strand, counting down.
TCTTGATAATTAGGATGAATCTTGTCCTTCATATTTTATCAACTCCTTTCGCATCTCTATACCTTGCAACCAATTTCAACCTCGAGGTCGGAAAATGATGTAAAATTTCTATTGGTTCATGCTGTTCAAAAACTCCTCGTTGTTCTTGGTTTTACTTAACTTCTCAATGAGCAGCTCCATTGCCTCTACATTATTCAATTCGTTTAAAACTTTTCTCAATATCCAGACTTTAGATAATTCCTCGGATCTTAAAAGCAACTCCTCATGTCTGGTATTAGAACGTTTTATATCGATAGCCGGATAAATTCTGCGCTGAAAAAGGTTCCTGTCTAACTGCAATTCCATATTGCCTGTGCCTTTGAATTCTTCGAAAATGACTTCATCCATCCGACTGCCTGTATCTACAAGGGCGGTGGCGATGATAGTAAGACTGCCCCCCTCTTCTATTGCGCGCGCTGCGCCGAAAAAGCGTTTGGGTTTCTGTAAGGCATTTGAATCAATGCCGCCTGATAATACTTTTCCGCTATGCGGCATCACCGCATTATACGCCCGGGCTAATCTGGTGATACTATCAAGAAGAATCACCACATCCCTTTTATGCTCCACGAGCCTCTTGGCTTTTTCCAGGACGATTTCAGCGACCTGGATGTGTCTTTCCGGCGGCTCATCAAAAGTAGACGAGATTACTTCTCCATTGACATGGCGCTGCATATCTGTGACTTCTTCCGGCCGCTCGTCAATTAAAAGAACAATCAAAATTGCTTCAGGCGAATTTGTGGTAATGGCGTTGGCAATTTTTTGCAATAACACAGTCTTTCCGCTGTAGGGTTGCGCAACGATTAATCCGCGCTGGCCTTTGCCTAAAGGAGCCAGCAAGCTCATAATCCGTGTTGATATTTCATTAGGAGTGGTTTCCATGTTAAAGCGCTCCTTAGGATATACAGGTGTTAAGTTATCAAAAAGCACTTTTTCTTTTGCCTCCTCAGGGTTTTCAAAATTAACTGCCTCAACCTTAAGAAGCGCAAAATATTTTTCTCCTTCCTTAGGGGGACGAATCTGTCCTGAAACGGTGTCCCCTGTCCTTAAATCGAATTTCCTTATCTGAGATGGTGAAATATAAATGTCGTCGGGACAGGGTAGATAATTATAATTCGTGGAACGTAAAAATCCGAATCCTTCAGGCAGTATCTCCAAAATACCTTCTCCAAACATCAACCCTTCTTTCTCAGCCTGGGCCTGGAGCACTTTGAAAATCAAGTCTTGTTTTTTAAGACCGCTTATACCGTTGATATTCAGCTCCCTGGCTAATTTATTTAACTCTGAGATTTTCATTTGTTTTAAATTTCCGATATCTAATTTTTCCACTACATCCTCCTTAATTTGCCCGCTATAACGGGTCGACAAATTAATCCTGAGCTTCCTCCTATTTCTGTCCGGAAGCAAAGGACCTCCAAAATTTTCTTACCTGTTTTTGCGTCTCTCGCAATGTGCCACTATTATCTATTACAAAATCTGCCAAACGGAGTTTTTCTTTTAAAGGAATTTGAGATTTTATCCTGCTTAATATTTCTTTTTTTGTGAGAGTTTGCTTTTTTTGAATTCTTCTTATTTGATTGGCCATTGTAGTTTTAACTGCGACTAACTTATCCACCAGTCCCCTTTGTCCTGTCTCCAGAATTAAAGACGCATCCAATATAATAATCCCATCTTTAGTTTCGTTTAACTTTTTCTTGATAATCCGGATAGTCTCAGGATGTATAATCCTATTCAACTTTTCAAGCAGATTCTTATCAGAAAATACAATTCTGCCCAATTCCCTTCGCTTGATTCTTGCGTCTTTTTTAAGAATCCCTTTGCCAAAAGTTTCAACGATTCTTTTGTAGACTTGCGTCTTGGGTCTTAAGAGGCTGTGGCTGACTTTATCTGCATCAATGAGCTTGGCTCCGCAGGATTTAAACATTCCTGCTACTGTGGTTTTGCCGCTGCCGAAACTGCCCGTCACCCCCAGGATTAGCTTCTTACTTGCCCTTTGCCCTTTCATACAACTCAATGTATCTTTTAGCTGACTGCGCCCAGGAAAAATTTAATTTCATCCCCCGCAGCATCAGTTCGTTCCATTGTATTTTATCTTTATAGACCTTAATCGCCTTCTTTATCGTCTTAATTAATTCGTCTTTGCTGTAGTTGTCAAACACAAATCCGTTTTCCTCGTTTACTGTATCTGCTAATCCTCCGGTTTTAAATACCAAAGGTAAAGTGCCATACCTTAAACTAATCATTTGTCCTAAGCCGCAAGGCTCATATTTGGACGGCATAAGAAAAATATCTGAGCCGGCGTATATCCTGTGTGCCAGGGTATCATCAAATTTAAGGCTTAGTGATATAACCTTGGGATATTTTTTGACCATCTGCTCTAAAATCTGGTGATATTTTAAATCACCCGTACCTAAAATAATCAGCTGCAGGTCCATCTTACAAATTGCATCGATTCCTTCAGATAATATATCAAATCCCTTCTGTTCCGCTAATCGCGAGACAATGCCTAAAAGCGGAACATTTCTTTTGAGGGGTAATTTACTGATCTTCTGAAGCTCTTCTTTATTCACATATTTATCCTCTATTCTCTTAAAAGAGTAATTCTTGAAGATTGTTTTATCTCTTGATGGATCCCAGATAGAATAATCCAGACCATTTATAATACCAAAGACAGAATCACGGCGTTTATTTAAAATCCCCTCCATCCCAAAACCGAATTGCTTGGTCTGAATTTCCTTACTATAAGTTTCGCTGACAGTATTAACGAGGTCGGAAAATACAATACCTCCTTTTAAAATGTTAATCTTATCAAAATACTCTAACATTTCCATATTAAAAACGTTCCAGTCCAACCCCAACTTTGGAAACTCTTGTTTAGGAAATAAACCCTGATAACCGATATTGTGGATGGTAAAAATAGTCTTGCTGCTTTTATAAAAATCGTCTTTAGCATACAGCGTTTTTAAATATATAGGGATTAACGCCGACTGCCAATCATGACAATGAATTATACCGGCTGCGAATTTCAGCTCTTTTAATAATTCCAGAGTTCTTTTGCAAAAATAGGAAAACCTGTCTAAGTTATCCTGGTAATCTCCTGTTTTTGGTTCACCGTAGAGTGAGTCGCGGTTAAAATATTCATCATTATCAATAAAATAAACATTTATGTTTTTGCCGATGCGTGAAATTGAAATGCCTTCTTTTAATCTTTTGACTGCGGGTTGTTTTAAATTACGCGCTGTTTTATATCCCGGCATAACAATGATAACAGCCTGCCCTTCTTTTTCCAATTCCAAAGGCAATGCCCCGCATACGTCCGCCAATCCACCAGTTTTAGCAAACGGCACAACCTCACTTGCTGCGATTACTATTTTCATTTAATCTCCTCCTTTAGCGACTCCATCTGGGCCCAATTCCTGCCTACTTTTATATCCACCTTCATCGGCACATCCAACTCCAAGACATGTTCCATCTTATCTCTTATCAAAGCGATAAATTCCTTAAGTTCATCCTCAGGAACATCGAATACCAATTCATCGTGAATCTGCAAAACCATCCTGCCTTTAAAACCTTTTTCTTTAATCCCTCTACGAATTTCCACCATAGCCAATTTTATTATGTCGCTGGCTGAACCCTGGATTGGAGTATTTACCGCCTGTCTCTGGGCGAGTGAGCGAATTGACTGATTCTTATTTTTTATTTCCGGAAGGTATCTGCGTCTTCCTAAAATAGTGGTGACAAAACCCTCTTTTTCCGCCCTGGCAATCTGCTCGTCTATATACCACTTTACCTTGGGATATCTGGAAAAATATGCATCAATAAAACCCTGGGCTTGTTCTTGTCCTATTTGCAAATCGCGGCTTAAACCATAAGCGCTAAGCCCATAGACAATCCCGAAATTTACCCTCTTGGCTACATCGCGCATATTCTGGGTTACTTCTTTTTCATCTAGACCATAGATTAAAGAAGCAGTTTTACAATGGATATCCTCGTTTTGCTTAAATGCCAAACGTAAAGTCTCATCCTGGGATAAATGCCCCAAAATCCTTAATTCTATCTGGGAATAATCGCCGGATACAAGATAGCTGTGCTGAGAAAATGAGATTATCGCCTCTCTTATCCGCTTGCCCAAATCCGTCTTAATCGGTATATTCTGCAGGTTTGGCCTGCTTGAACTGAGCCTGCCGGTTTCTGTGCTGGTCTGATTAAAAGAGGTATGAATCCTGTGGGTTTGTGAATCCACAAGATTAGGCAAGGCATCGATGTATGTAGATTTGAGTTTAGTCAGCTGGCGATACTCTAATAATCTTGCCGGAAGTTGGTGTCTATCCGCCAGCTTATTTAAGACTTCTTCATCGGTAGAAGGCCCTGTCTTGGTCTTTTTCACCACAGGTAATTTTAATTTCTCGAATAAAACCTGGCTTAGCTGCTTGGGGGAATTTATATTGAATTCGCTCTCGCTTATTTTATAAATCTCTGCGATTAACCGGGCTAACCTCTTCTCTAAATCCTCAGAAAGTTTCTTTAATAATTCTAGGTCCAGTTTTATTCCAGTTATCTCCATTTCAGCCAGTACTTCCACCAGCGGCATTTCTATCTCGCAAAAAAGCTTAATCAGCTTTTTCTCATAAAGTTGTTTTTCTAACTTAGGTGTCAACTCTAAAATTATAGATAAGGCCTCTGGGCTATCTAAGGAATCAGTGCGGATAGATTTTCCCAGATAATCCCAGGCAAGTTCGGCCAGACCATAATCCGCTTTAGAGGGATTGATTAAATAAGCTGCCACCATAGTATCAAAGAATAATCCCTCGAAAACAAAATTTTGCTTATTTAAAGAAACCTTTATTTTTTTTAAATCGTGGCCGATTTTCTTTATCTTGGGGTTAGCTAAGATGTCTTTTAGATTCATACCTATACTATCCGTTCGCAAGATTTTGTCTTTTACGCAAAACACAAGCTCAGCGCAACTGTTGCCGTAAAGAAAGAGTTTATCCTGCTGACTGAACAAATCTTTTAATTCCTTGTCTTTTAAAATACTTACTTCCAAATCTGGTTTTTCCCCCTCAGCCACAGGCAGATTTTTAAGCAATGCCTTGAATTCCAACTCTTTGAACAACTTGAATAGTTCCTTGTAATCAGGTTCGCCTATTTTGAGTCTATCCGGATTAAAATCCAGCTGCATATCTTTATTTAAAACAGCCAATTCCCGGTTTAATTTTATTCGTTCTTGATTATCCTCTATCGTTTGTTTAATCTTAGCCGGGGCAATCTCATTAATGTGTTTTAATAAACTTTCTAGAGAACCGAATTTTTGAATTAACTCCAGCGCAATTTTTTCGCTAATGCCTTTTACCGCCGGGATATTATCCACC
>JAGUWZ010000159.1 GCA_020062065.1 Candidatus Omnitrophota bacterium | reverse complement strand
CTAGGCAGTGATAATGGGGCCGGGGGACCCAAGGCAACTTTTTTCTTCCATTTTTAAGACTTTTGTGCTATTCTTTCCCTAAGCCCTCCAACAGGAATAAATGTTTGGAAAAATTTGCTTCTCACTGTATCTACCGCTCGAAGTCAATTTTTCTTTTTCTATAAAAATGTCTGGAAAAAATTTGAGGAGGTAAGTCATGGCTAAAATTATTGTAATCTACTATTCTAAGAGTGGTAATACCGAGAAAATGGCACAAGCTATAGGCGAAGGAATAAGAAAAAATGGGGTTGAGGCAGTGGTGAAGAGTGTTTTGCATACAAATGTTGATGAATTGCAAAAATACGACGGGATAGTTATCGGTTCGCCAACTTATTATGGAACAATGTCCGCAGATATAAAGAAAATACTCGATGACTCTGTAAAATTTCATGGTAAACTTGATGGTAAAATAGGCGCAGCATTTTCTTCCAGCGCAAACATTGCCGGCGGTAACGAGACCACTATCTTAGATATCTTGAATGCCATGCTCATTCATGGTATGATAATTCAAGGTGATCCTCAGGGGGACCATTATGGCCCTGTTGCAATAGGTGAGCCTGATGCTAGGGCTACCCAAGAATGTCTTAGATTGGGGCAACGGGTTGCTAAGTTAGTAAAGAAGATATTTGGATGATCGGGAAACAAGGTATGATTAAAATTACTAATTATATCGTAATTTTTACGACTTGCGCTAATAAGAAACAAGCTGATACCATAGCAAGAGAGCTGGTAAAGTCGAAATTAGCTGCCTGCGTAAATATTGTAGGAAATATAAAATCGGTATTCTGGTGGCAGGCTAAATTAGATAAAACAAATGAAGTTTTGCTGATAATAAAATCCAAGAAGTCAAAATTTGATAAAATCGCCAAATTGGTCAGAGCAATACACAGCTATGAGGTTCCTGAGATTATCAGCCTGCCAATAACTGCCGGAAATAAAGATTATTTAGAGTGGTTAGATGCAAATATCAGGTAATCTATTAGATTATTTATTTGTTTTTTTAGGAGGAATAACCTTGAGTTTCACTCCTTGTGTGTACCCTCTTATTCCAGTTACTGCCGGCTATATAGGTATTCAGGCAAAGGGTTCCAAACTCAAAGGTCTGATTTACAGCTTTATTTATATTACTGGGATTGCCATTACCTATTCGTTTTTAGGACTATTAGTATGTTTAACCGGAACAATTTTTGGCAAAATAAGTTCCCATCCATTAACTTTTATTCTGGTGGGCAGTATAATTATTGTCTTTGGATTGTCTATGCTTAATATATTTGCTATAAATTTTCCCATAATCCTTCGTCCTCCTCGCTACGCTCAGGGTCCTCAGGATGAGCAGTTGACTTATAGAAAAAACTCCTTGACTGCTCAATTATCTCATCTTAAGAAAAAAACATGGCTGTCCATATTATTATTGGGTCTTACTTCTGGCTTGATTGTTTCTCCTTGTGTAGTCCCTGCGCTTGGGGCGATTCTATTTTTTATTACGACTACAAAAAATATTGTCTGCGGTATAACTTTATTAATGACTTTTGCCTACGGGATGGGCTTAATTTTAATTCTGGTAGGCACATTCAGTACGATAATGCTTAATTTACCCAAGTCAGGTAAGTGGTTGGTGTATGTGGAGAGGATTTGCGCAATTATAATCATAGGCGTAGGGATATATTTCATATACAACGGGATAATGAGAATTTAAAGATGAAAAGAAAGCTGGTTTTGTTATTTTCAGCCGTATTGTTTGGCTTTTTGGGTTTTACTAATTTGAAGGCGAACGAAGGGATCCCTGCGCCTGCTTTTAAATTACAGGATTTATCCGGAACCACTGTTGAATTAAGTAGTTTTAGAGATAAAAAAGCGGTTTTGCTGTTTTTTTGGACAACCTGGTGTCCTTATTGCCTGAAAGAATTGAGGGCATTGAATAACAAGTTAAAAGAGTTAGAAAAAGAAGATGTGGAATTATTAGCCATTGATGTGGGAGAGTCTGCTTTTAGGGTAGAGAGGGCAGTTAAGAACTATAATTTGATTTTTAGGGTTCTTCTGGATAGGGATTCATCCGTAACAGACTATTATCAAATTCTGGGTGTACCTACTTTTGTGCTTGTGGATAAAAAAGGCTATATCCGTTTTTTAGATAACTATTTTCCAGATGAAGAAGTAAAAAAATTATCTCTGGAATAAATATGCAAAGATGTCTTTCTTTATTAGTAGATTTATATGAACTTACCATGGCAGAGTGTTATTTCCGTTACAAAAAAGACACTCAAGCCAGCTTTGATTTGTTTGTGCGGGAATTGCCGCAAAACCGCTCTTATTTAATTGCCGCAGGATTAGAAGATATCTTGAATTATATAAGGAGTTTAAGCTTCAGCAACGAAGATATCGCTTATTTAGAAGAGCTAAAAATTTTTTCCTCTGATTTCCTTGAGTTTCTATCCACTTTAAAATTCAGCGGTGATATCTGGGCAATGCCCGAAGGCGAGGGTTTTTTTCCGAATGAGCCGGTGATTCGGGTTACTGCACCTATTATCCAAGCCCAGCTCATTGAAAGTTTCCTGCTGAATACTATCAATTTGCAAACTATGATCGCCAGTAAGGCTTCCCGAGTAGTTCAGGCGGCAGGAGGCAAGGCAGTTTATGATTTTGCTTTACGCAGGACTCACGGTCAAGATGCCGGTATAAAGGTGGCCCGCTCATCTTATATGGTCGGATTCGCCGGTACCTCCAATGTGCTTGCCGGTAAAATTTTTAAAATACCCATTGCCGGAACCATGGCGCATTCTTTTGTTATGTCCTTCAAAAATGAACTGGATAGCTTTTTGGCCTACAGCAGGACCTTTCCTGGCAAAACCATTCTTCTGGTTGATACATATGATGTGAAAAAAGCTATTCAGAACGCTATCCAGGTAGGACTTAAGCTTAAAGAGAAAGGTTTTAGACTCTTAGGAATAAGGTTAGACAGCGGCGATATAGTTAGTTTGTCTAAGTTAGCGAGGAAAATGTTAAATCGCGCTGGTCTGGGCTATGTAGAGATTTTTGCCAGCGGCAACTTGGATGAATTTAGAATAAAGGATATACTTAAATCTGGCGGATGCTGCGATAGTTTCGGTGTAGGCACGCATATGGGCTCAAGCATTGATGCGCCGGCATTGGATGCCATCTATAAGCTGTGCGAAGTCAGCGACGAAAATGGCGAATTCCTGCCCACGATGAAATTAAGCAAAGGCAAAGTTACATATCCAGGGAGAAAACAGGTTTTTAGAATTGAAGATAAAAGAGGCAAGTATATCCGCGATGTTCTGGCGCTCGAGAAAGAGAAAATAGACGATAGGCCATTACTACTAAAAGTAGTGGACAAAGGTAAGCAGGTTTATGAATTACCTTCATTGGAAGAGATAAGAAAATATGTCCTGAGAGGTTTGATGAAATTCCCCGGGCCTCTTAAGGAAGTCTCTGCGAAATATAGATACCCGGTTTTAATCAGCCCTGGGCTTAAAAAACTTATTCAGAAATTAAGCCGCAGATTATCGCGGGGGCAATGCTAAAGAATTGTAAAACTAATAAGAAACTTTTTTGAACGCAGATACACGCAGATTGCACGCGGATATACGCAGATTTAAAGATTTATCTGCGACTATCCGCGTTGGATTTGCGAATATCTGCGTTAAATAAAAACTTCTCATTATTTTTGCCAAGATCAATAATATGAAAAGAATAGTTTTTTTTGATGTTGACACGCAGTATGATTTCATGAAACCTCAAGGAAAATTATATGTAAAGGATGCGCAAGAAATCATTCCCCGCCTGAAAAAACTCACCCGTTTTGCCGATAAACATAAAATTGTGATCGTTTCTTCTCTGGATGTCCATAAAAAGCGCGACCCCGAATTTAAGATGTTTCCTCCGCATTGTCTAAAAGATACTCCTGGTGCAGCAAAATTAAGACAGACTCAGTCATTAAAAACCCGTCAAATTTTTATTTCTAAACGAACTTTTGATGTTTTTTCCAATCCTCTGACCAAAAAAGTTTTGCGTAAGTTCAATACTGCTTATGTTTATGGGGTAGCTTTGGATTACTGCGTTAAGGCTGCCTGTTTAGGTTTAGTCCATTTAGGCATAAAGACATATCTGGTAAAAGATGCCACAAAGCCGGTTTCTTCTAAAAGCGGTTGCGAAACACTTAGACTATTAAAAGACAAAGGGGTTATCTTTATCAAGACAAAAGATGTAATCAAAGAGTAACCTAACCACTATCACCTACGCAGTGATAGTGGTAACCAGTAGACTGGTTATGGAAAAAAGGATAGAGGAATTGTTTAAAAACTGGCAGATGCGTAACCTTAAGGGTTTTTATTTTGAAAAAAAAGACCAGGTGCAGGAGAAAATCCTTGAGCTAATCCCCAAATTTACAACTGTGGGTTTTTCCGGTTCGCAGACCTTAAAGCAATTAGAGATAATCGAACTCCTGGAGTCACGTGGTAATCTAGTCTTTAATCAGTATAATTCAAAATTAACTCCGGAGGAGAGTCTGAAAACAAGAAATCAGGGAGCCCAGGCAGATTTTTATCTTTGCAGTGCCAATGGCATAGCCCAAAGTGGAGAATTGGTATTTTTCAGCGCATTCGGCCATCGCATTGCCGGAATTGCCAATGCCAAAAATGTCATCGTAGTAGCCGGGGTTAATAAGATTACCAGTGGCCTGGATACAGCAATAATAAGGGCAAGGGAATACGTTACTCCGCGTAATTGCCAGCGCCTCAATTGGGATACCCCCTGTTTTAAAGATGGCAGATGCCATAATGAGATATGTTTTTATCCCGAATATAAAAGGATGTGTTGTCAGATTCTGATTATAGAAGCAGAGATTAATCCAGGCAGATTAAAGATTATTCTGCTTGGCGAGGAT
>JAGUWZ010000156.1 GCA_020062065.1 Candidatus Omnitrophota bacterium | reverse complement strand
TTGACAATTTCATTGCCTCTTTGGCTTCCTTAGGGTCTTTATAAAACTGCGAAGGAACTCCTCCTGGAAGCCCATTAGGATATCTGGTAGGTATATAATATTCATCCGGTCTTGATGCTTCTTTTAGTCCTTCAAAATCTTTATCATTTTCCTGAGCCAAATGAATAAGCTCGTAAATGGAATGAGTAAAAAATACTTCTTCCGAAGGAATAATGCTATAAAGATAAGCCTTTAGCGCTTTTTCTGTTGCCTGTTGGAAATGAAATAATGCTAAATAAAACCTCTCTCTAAGCCGTAAATCATCAGCATCGCCAAACTCATCTTTTGCCTGACTAAACCATCTTTTTATCTCTTCTTTAGGTTCTCTTTTCATAAAGCACCTTCCCCCTTCTTTCTATTTCCTTCAAAAGGAAATTCTCATTCTTTGAATCTTCATACTCTCTTAAATTAAAGACTATAATATCTGAAGCAACATATCTTTCTATTCTCTGGTATATTTCCCTTAACCAATCTCTTCCGCTTTTTATTGTTGGCATTATAACTAAAATATCAAGGTCGCTTGATGGACCAATCTGATCTTTAACAAAAGAACCAAATACAATTATCTTAAGTGCCCCTATTTCCTTAAGTTGGTTTATAATTTTCTCCAGCCCTTGTTTTAATCTTTTCTTTCTCAATTCTATCCTTTGGAATATTTCCTTTAAGCTTTTCATTTATCAAACCTTTCCTTTCCAACCTCGTAGGTTGGAAGTGGTTGAAAATACTCAAATTACCAAAAAACGGGTAGAGTAATTTTCGTTACTTCCCCCTATAACTGATTCTTTACATTCCAAAGAGAAGGTCCTATGCCCTCTTACTTATTGAGTAGCTCTTTGAACTTTTTCGTAAAGACAGGGATAATCTGGAAGATGTCCGCGACAATGCCGTAAGTGGCGACTTTAAAAATAGGAGCATCCGGGTCTTTATTGATAGCCACGATAATTTTTGCAGACTGCATACCTACTAAATGCTGGATTTGGCCAGATATGCCACAGGCAAAATAAATTTTAGGGCTAACCGTCCTGCCAGTCTGACCTATCTGATGCGAATAAGGTATCCAACCTGAATCTACAGCTGCGCGTGACGCACCAACAGCTCCGCCCAAAACCCAAGCAAGGTCTCTTAACATCTGGAAGTTTTCTGGCCCTGCCAATGCGCGGCCGCCTGAAACAATAATATCTGCCTCTGCCAGATTAACTAAGTTTTCCACTTCCTCAATAACATCTAAGAGCTTTGTGCGGGAGTTTAAGTCATTGATAGGAAAATCCTCTTTAATGATTTTTCCTTTTCTATGCTTATCTAACTCAGGCTGAAGAAAGACCTTATGTCTTACCGTGGCCATCTGAGGGCGGTGATTGGGGCTAATTATTGTGGCCATAATGTTTCCGCCAAAAGCCGGACGGGTTTGTAAAAGCAGCTTTTTATCCGGATCAATGTCTAAACCAGTGCAATCAGCAGTAAGTCCAGCATTTATTTTAACCGCTACCCTTGACATTAATGACCTGCCGATAAAAGTAGCCCCGCTTAAAATTATTTCGGGTTTGTATTTCCGGATGAGTTTTACTAGCACATTGGTATATGGTTCATCGAGGAAATTAGATAATTGTGGTGAGTTCAACAGGTATACTATATCCGCGCCGCCGGCAATTAGTTCCTGCGCTTGTATCTCCACATTGCTGCCTAAAAGAACTGCAGCCACATAAGTATTAAGCTTTGCTGCTAATTCTCGAGCCTTTGCGATTAACTCAAAAGCCACAGGTTGAACTTTACCTTTCTTTTGTTCGGCAAAAACCCAAACCCCTTTATAACCATCTATATCAGCCTTAGAGATTTCTTCCGATGGTTTTTCTAGAAATATGGCTTTAAATTTACAAGAAGAAACACATGCCCCGCAGAGATTGCATTTATGTAAATCAATCACTGCTTTCTTAGCCGCAATGGTAATGGCAGAAAATGGACATGCCTTCACGCATAATGCGCAGCCTGTGCATTTCTCATTGATAATTTGGATACCCATTTTTTCGTTTTGCCTAATGTCTCGTGCGCATTGCGCAATATTCAATAGGGAATAGGTGATTACAAATTAACTAACCTCTCCTTTTAACAATCCTACTAATTTATCAGCTACTTCCGCGGTATCGCCAACAAGCATCTGGCCGCCTTCTCTTGCCGGTGGGGTAAAGATTTTGATTACATTTGTCGGAGAACCAGAAAGTCCGATATTATGTAAATCGGCATCTATATCTTTGGCTGTCCAGTGGCTGATTTTAGCTTGCTTTGCCCGCATCATCCCTTTTAAAGAAGGAAGCCGCGGCAGGTTAATCTCTTTGACTACGGTAAATAAAACCGGTAAAGGAGCCTCTAAGATATCAAAGCCTTCTTCAGTCAATCTTTGCACCCGCGCCAGATTATCTTTTATTTCTTCGATTTTTTTCACATAAGTAACCTGCGGTATATCTAAATGAGTAGAGATTCCCGGTCCAACCTGAGCCGTATCTCCGTCCGAAGCCTGTTTGCCACATAGTATAATATCAAATCCACCCATTTCTTTGGATATTTTTTTAATCGCACAGGACAAAGTATAGCTGGTAGCCCATGTATCACTTCCTGCAAAGGCCCGGTCAGAAATCAAAACACCTTCATCTATGCCCATAGATATAGCTTCTCTTAGAGCTGTCTCTGCCTGCGCTGGACCCATGGTAATAACCGTTGTTTTACCGCCAAATTTTTCCTTAAGACGCACACCTTCCTCTATGGCATACACATCAAAAGGATTAATAATGGATTTTACTCCGTCACGGATTAAGGTATTGGTTTCAGGATTAATCCTGACTTCTGTTGTCTCGGGAACCTGTTTTATACAAACAATTATATTCATAATTTTAATGAGCCTAAATCAACCTACGCGGTTGACTGTGCTAGATACCGGTTAAGTTTATTCATAATTTCATTATCAAGACCAATGAATTCAACACCTACTTCATATCTTCTATCTTTTTCCCCCTCGCCAATGACAATCTCCCTTATCCAGACTACTCTTGCTGTTACTTTAATCGGTTTCTCATCTTTAGACAGGGATATCTTTAGATCCAGTATGTCTTGCTCTTCTAACTCCTCATAGGCAATAATACAGGCTCCGCCCTGACTTATGTTTTTAGTAATCAATAACTTTTCTTTCTCAAGAAGAGCACGTTTGCTGACCAAGACATTAACCGATAGGTTAAAACGAGGGAACCTTCTTTTTTCTTCGCCTTTTTCCATAATGACTTTTCCTTCTTTCTTTAATGAGCCCACAACCCTCACTTATTTAGCTAAATCTTTAATTAGCGCTAAGGCAATAATATTGCGTTGGATCTGATTCGTCCCTTCATAAATCTGGGTAATCTTGGCATCGCGGATGTATTTCTCAATCGGATAATCCCGCATATAGCCATAGCCGCCGAATATCTGAAGGGCATCAGTAGTAACCTTCATTGCCACGTCTGAGGCAAAAAGTTTTGCCATTGCTGAATCCCTCCCCACATCTTTGGCGCCTGAATCTATCATTCTGGCCGATGCATAAACTAAAGCCCTGGCAGCCTCAATCTCGGTTGCCATATCTGCAAGCATCCATTGTATTCCCTGAAAACTGGAAATGGATTTGGCGAATTGCTGTCTCTGTCTGGCGTATTTTACCGCTAACTCAAGCGCTCCCTGGGCAATCCCTAAAGCCTGAGCAGCTACTCCAGGCCTGGACATATCAAATGTCTTCATCGTTACTATAAAACCCATACCTTCTTTAGAAAGAAGATTTTCTGCCGGGACTTTACACTCGTTAAAAATTAACTCGCTGGTCACCGAAGCACGGATGCCTAATTTATCCTCTTTCTTGCCAAAACTAAATCCCTTGCTTCCTTTTTCCACAATAAATGCTGAAGCACCTCGTGCTCCTTTTGATTTATTAGTCATGGCTACGACGATGTAAACTTCAGCCTCGCCGCCATTGGTGATAAAATGTTTTGTGCCGTTTAAAATATAATAGTTACCTTCTTTTCTTGCGCTGGTCTTGATTGAGCCGGCATCTGAACCTGCTTCGGGCTCAGTTAGAGCGAATGCAGCAAGTTTTGCGCCTTTTGCCAAATCCGGCAGATACTTCTTTTTCTGTTCTTCGCTGCCAAAGAGGATTATGGGAAATGTCCCTAACGCTGAGGCAGCATAACATACGGCAATGCCTCCGCAAGCCCGGGATAATTCTTCTGTAGCCAGACAGAGGTTGAATACACTTACACCCATTCCGCCGTAGTCTTCCGGAATAAATAGACCAAAAAGATCTGCATCAGCTATCAGTTTTAATACATCCCAGGGAAACTGTTCTGTCTGGTCATATTTTGCAGCCACGGGTCTTAGCTTTTCCTCGGCAATCTTATGCGACAACTCCTGAATCATTTTTTGTTCATCGGTTAAAAGATAATCCATTGTAGCCTCCCTTAACTTCGTGGACCACTATCACTTGAGTAGGTGATAGTGGTAGTAAGATTTTGCTACTTTGCAATATGTTTTAAGAGGGCGACCTCGTCACATCCGGGGAATTTTGGACATTTAATACATTCCGCCCAAATCTTGTGGGGTAGATCAGAATGCTGGATTTTTCGGAAACCGAACTTTCTAAAAAAATCCGGTTTATAGGTCAGCGCAAATACCTTTTTGACTCCGAGTTGTCTGGCTTCATTTATACAGGATTTAACGAGCTTTTTACCTATACCTTTTCGCTGGTAATCCTTGTTGACTGCCACCGACTTTATTTCCACCAAATTATCCCAGGAAATATGAACCGCTGCACAACCTAAAACTTTTTTGTTCAGCTCAAATACCCAGAAATCCCTTATATTCTCATATAATTCGTTTAAAGAACGCGCAAGCATCAGGTCCTGCTTCGCAAAAAAATTAATCAGACTCTGTATCTGTTTTATATCGCTTATTTTTGCCTTTCTGGGCTTGACGTTTTTCACTCTTAATTCCCCTGTATTATACCAAAGACACCGCGCTTAACCATCATCACCCCGATTGCCGCAAGAAGTATATACATAATTTTAGACACTGCTCTCAACCCGCCCTCTCCCAGGATTTTAATGAAGAAATCAGATCTCACAAGGGTAACCCAGACAATTATCATATTTATTAGCAAAGCCACAAAAGTCGCCGCTAACCCGAAGGTATCCACCATCATCAACGTAGTGGTTAATACCGCAGGTCCTGTAATTAATGGCGTGCCCAAGGGAAAAACACCTATATCACGTTGGTGGTTGGGACTTAAAAACCCCTTTGAAGTGGTAGGCAAAAGCAGCCGCACTGATATAAAAAATAAAAGTGCGCCGCCGGCAATCTGGAAGTCTGCGATTTCAATACCAATAAATCTTAATATCCATTTACCTACGAATGTGAAAAGCAAGGCAACCACCGTAGCAGTAGTAACCGAATCCCTGATAATTCTACCTCTCTGTTTTTTAGTGGTACCTTCTACCAGTGAAATAAAAATCGGTATATTACCGATGGCATCCACAGCCACAAATATAGGAATAAAAGCCAAAATGTAAGGCATAAATTTTTCCCACATAGTTTTATTATATACAATTGTGGTTAAAACTCAAGTGATTTTAGTAGACCGAATTGACTCATATTAAATGTTACCCAAAATAAATTCTTAAGGTATCGTTCCTTCGGGGACGCCTTCGGGGACGTTCCCCAAGGGGACACCCTTCGATTTTACATTTAACGTTCAACCTTATTTGTAAAGTTGTTAAAAGCGGTCTGAAGATTTACCACGATACCTTTAGATAAGCTTCTTTCGGGTAACATTTATTAATGAGTCAACAGGATTTTCATCAAACACAGTCCGCAGGCAGGCGCACTTGGACCAGCGGCCTTACGATTTCTCGCCTGCAAAATCTTACCTAATCTCTCTACACTAAGCTTACCTCTGCCTATTTCAATTAGTGTTCCCACAATACCCCTGACCATTTTATGCAGAAACCCTTCGCCGGTAATTTTAATAACAATCAAATTATCTTTCTTGGCAATCTCTAGTTTTTTTATATTACGCACATTGGTTTTGTTGCAGGAGACATCTCTAATCTTAAATGAAGAGAAATCGTGTTTTCCTACGAGCATTGCGCCTGCCTTTTGCATTGCTCTTACGTTTAAGACTGCTTGAGGATAATGAAAAACGAAACGGCGTAAAAAGACATCGAGGTGCGGCTGATTAAGGATAGTATAATAATAAGTTTTTTCTTTTGCATGATGGCGACTGTGAAAATCTAAAGCTACCTCGCTAATACCCATTACTTTAATATCTTCGGGTAAAAGGGAGTTAATCGCCTGTTGCAATTTTAAAAGAGGAATCTGGTTTTTGGTCTTAAAGTTTGCTACCTGTTGTCTGGCATGCACACCGGCATCGGTTCTTCCCGCAGCAATTAAAACCACCTCTTCCTGCAAAATCTGCTTTAAGGTCCTCTCGATTATTTCTTGAATGGTGCGGTGAGTATTTTTTTGACGTTGCCAGCCGTTGTAGTTTGTTCCTTCGTATTGCAGGGTTAGGCGGATATTGCGTATGCTCAATGCTATCTTATTAACTCCTCGGCGATTTGCAGGGCATTGTAAGCTGCGCCCTTAAGAAGATTATCAGCAACCACCCATAGCCAGAGCCCGTTTTTGACAAAAGGGTCCTTGCGGATACGGCCGATAAAAATCTCGGTTTTGCCTTCCACATCCTTGGGCATAGGATAAAGACTGTTTTTGGGTTCATCTATAACAACTATACCAGGTGATTTTACCAGCAACTTCCTGACTGCTTCAAGCCCAATCGGCTTTTTAGTTTCAATATAAACCGCTTCAGAGTGACCAGTTCTGACTGGAACTCTAACCGTGGTTGCTGATATTTTGATTTTATCATCGTGCATAATCTTATGGGTTTCTTTTACTAATTTCCACTCTTCGCTAGTATAGTCATAGTCAGAAAAACCGCCGATATGGGGAAAAACATTAAAAGCAAGTTGTTGAGGCAAACTTCGTTCTGAAGATCTGGGTATCCGGATATCCGAATACCCAGACTTGTTTAATTCCATTAACTCATTTTTTAACTGCTCAACCGCGCCTCTTCCTGCTCCGGAAGCAGCCTGTAGCGTAGTAATGATTATCCTCTTAATTCCGGCCTTTTTATAAATCGGCCATAAGGCAACAACCATCTGAATAGTGGAACAATTGGGGTTGGCTATTATACCTTTATGTTTTCTTATATCCCCAGCATTAACTTCTGGTACCACCAAAGGCACTTTGGGATCCATGCGAAAGTCCGCGCCGTTATCAATAACTACCGCCCCGCGTTTAACCACCTCAACCGCGTAGGTTGCTGCGGCGCCTTTTTCTCCCTCGGTACCAGCAAATAAGGCTATATCTATTCCGTCAAAAACTTCTGGCGAAATTGCCTGCACTTGGTATTTTTGTCCATCAACATCTATTTCCCTGGCAGAACGCGCAAGCACCCGTAATTCTCCGACAGGAAAATTGAATCTTTTTAAACAACGCAGCATTTCAATCCCCACTGCACCTACTCCGACTACTGCGACATTGTATTTAGATTTTTTTATCATTTTTAGTCTCATAAAGTTTCAGTCTTTTGGCTTTCAACTAATAGCTAAATCATAGATTTTTAACTACAAGATCCCCTACTTCAAAAGTTGAATACCCCATCTTTCCTGCAGCAAGGGATTTCAATTTCTTTTGCGCTACCTTAATTACTGCTTCTTCCACTGTTTTGGCAGCTTTAAGTTCACCCAAGTTCTCCAGCATCATCCCAACTGCGCAAATAGCAGCCAGAGGATTAATCACATTTTTACCAGTATATTTTGGGGCACTTCCACCAATAGGCTCAAACATAGAAACACCTTCTGGATTAATATTACCACCAGCAGCAATGCCCATTCCTCCTTGAATCATTGCACCCAGGTCTGTGATGATATCGCCGAACATATTATCTGTAACAATCACATCAAACCACTCCGGGTTTTTGACAAACCACATCGTGGTGGCGTCAACATGGGCGTAATCCGTAGCGATATCCGGATAGTCTTTAGCTACTTCATAAAATGTCCTCTCCCACAAATCCCAGGCATAGGTTAAAACATTGGTCTTGCCACATAACGTTAGTTTTCTCTTTTTATTACGTTTCTTACAATATTCAAAGGCATATCTGATGCAACGTTCAACGCCTCTTCTGGTATTATAAGAAACCTGAATCGCTACTTCATCTTTAGTGGACTTATCCTTAAATTCACCCATTCCTTTATATAGTCCTTCGGAATTCTCGCGCACCACCACAAAATCAATATCTTCGGGTTTCTTATTTTTTAAAGGACAAAAAAGAGCGCTATAAAGCCTTACCGGTCGAAGATTAATATACTGGTCAAGAGAGAAACGCAGTTTTAAAAGTATGCCGGTTTCTAGAATCCCTGGTTTGACATCTGGATGACCAATTGCTCCCAGAAGAATTGCCGAAAATGTCTTTAGTTCCTTGATATCATTATCCTCAAGCGTCTTTTGTGTTTTTAAATAGCGTTCTGCGCCGTAATCAAAAGTTTTTGTTTCGTATTTAAAATCAAATTTCTTCGCCGCGGCTTCAAGGACTTTAACCGCTTCCTGGATAACTTCCGGACCAGTTCCGTCGCCAGGTATCACTGCAATTTTGTATCCCTCGGCTGGCTTCACTTGCTGGGGACTTCGCTTATTTTGTTCGCTTATCATTTTTCTCTTCCTTGTGTTTGAGGTAATTCATCAGACCGCCCTCTTCTATGATTTCCTGCAGGAACTTAGGAAACGGTTTGATTTGATAACTCTTTTTTTTGGTAATGTTATTAATGATTCCCTTCTTTAAAACTATTACCAACTCGTCACCTTCGTCTATTTCATCCACATCTTCTAACTCTAAAAATGGCAGTCCGATATTTATGGCATTTCTAAAAAATAT
>JAGUWZ010000072.1 GCA_020062065.1 Candidatus Omnitrophota bacterium | reverse complement strand
TTAAGAATCAGAGTGAGATCATGTCCATAATATATATTATCCCCTAAAATCAAACTAACATTATCTCTGCCGATAAATTCCTCGCCTATTAAAAGACTTTGTGCTATACCTTTAGGTTCTTTTTGTTCGGCATATAAAAGTTTAATTCCAAAATTGCTGCCGTCACCTAATAAATTTTCAAATTTCGACAAGTCCTGAGGCGTAGATATAATCAGAATATCCTTTATCCCGGCAAGCATCAAAGTAGATAAAGGATAATAAATCATCGGTTTATCATATACAGGAAGGAGTTGCTTGCATACTGCTTTAGTCACAGGATAAAGCCGCGTAGCTCTTCCACCTGCTAAAATTATTCCCTTCATCTTAGCCCCAATTCTTTCCTGAACCAGGCAATGGTTTTTTTGAGCCCTTGTTCCAGACTTACCTTGGGTTTCCATCCGAACAATTTCTTTGCTTTCTTAAGGTCAGGTCTACGTTGTTTAGGGTCATCTGCGGGCATCGGTAAAAATTTAATTTTTGATTCTGAACCGGTAAGCGCAATGACCTTCCTGGCTAATTCCAAAATCGTGAATTCAAACGCGGTGCCCAGATTCAGGGGCCCGGGATAATCCACTTTCATATATCTTACTATGCCCTCGATTAAATCATCTACATAACAGAAAGAGCGTGTTTGCAAACCTCTTCCGTAAATAGTCAAATCTCCTCCTTTAAGCGCCTGGACAATAAAATTAGAAACCACCCTGCCGTCATCCCAGCGCATATTCGGACCATAGCTATTAAAAATCCTGATTACCCTTATATCAATTTTATGTTGGCGATGATAGGCAAAGGTCATTGCCTCTGCAGCGCGCTTGGATTCATCATAACAGGAACGTTCCCCTATAGGATTAACATTACCACAGTACTCTTCTGGCTGAGGAGAAATTTTCGGGTCTCCATAGACCTCAGAGCTTGAGGCAAGAAAAAATTTGGCCTTTTTAGCTTTGGCTATACCTAAACAATTATGCGTACCCAAAGTCCCGACTTTGATAATCTCTATGGGATATTTGGGAAAATCCTTGGGCGAAGCTGGTGAGGCAAAATGCATCACCCAGTCAATTTTTCCGCCGATATATAAAGGTCTGGTGATATCGTGTTCTATAAGTCTAAAATTGGGATTCTTCAATAAATCTTTTATATTGCCTCTGGAGCCGGTGATAAAGTTATCCACGCAGATTATGCGATTTTTCTCTTTTAATAATCTTCTACATAAATGCGTTCCCAAAAATCCCGCGCCGCCGGTTATAAGAATATTCATATCTCAGCTTTCAGTCATCAGCTTTTAGTCGTCAGCTAACAGCGACCTACACACTTATACACAAATCCTAATTCTTTCATCCTTTGCGGATCAAAAATATTCCTTCCGTCTATAATTACCGGTTGACGTAAAAGCTTTTTAAGTTTAAAAAGATCCAGCTGTTTAAATTCATCCCACTCGGTCATTATTAAAAGACAATCACTGTTTCTGGCGGTTTCATAAGCATCTTTGCATAATTTTACTTCCTTTAGTATTGTCCTGGTTTTACCCATTGCGTGGGGGTCATAGGCTTTAATCTTTGCTTGGGAATGTTGAAGCATCTTAATCATTTCAATAGATATGGAATTGCGTATATCGTCGGTATTGGGTTTAAAACTTAAACCCAGCACACCGATATTCTTGTCTTTAATAATCCATAAGGTATCTTCGATTTTTCTCATCAAGAGCTTCTTCTGGTCGGTATTTATCTTGCGCACAACTTTGAGTAATTCAAAATCATAACCTTTATTCCCGGCAAAATGGATAAATGCATCCAGATCTTTGGGGAAACAGTAGCCGCCGAAACCTGCGCCGGCATTAAGGAATTGGCGGCCGATACGCTTATCCAACCCCATAGCCTCGGCTACCTTTTCTACGTCAGCATTAACCAATTCGCAGATGTTGGCAATAGCATTGATAAAAGAAATCTTCGTGGAAAGAAAAGAATTACAGGCGTGCTTTATAATTTCGGCTGTAGGGATGTTGGTTACAACAATGGGTGCTTTAATCGGAGAATAGAGTTTACGCATCAACTCTTGCGCCCGACTAGATTCCACACCAATAACAATGCGCTCGGGATGCATAGTATCATAAATTGCACTGCCTTCCCGTAAAAATTCAGGATTAGAAACCACATCAAAATCAACACTGCCTCGTTTAATCATTTCTACGGTGCGTTTGATACGCTCTCCTGTCTGAGTGGGAACTGTGCTCTTGCTAACTATTAATTTATAACCATTCATCGCCCGGGCGATTTCAGAAGCTACTTTCTCAACAGCTGATAAATCCGTTTGGCCATGAGAGCCTTGAGTGGGTGTTCCCACACAGATAAAAATAATCTCAGATTTCCGGGTTGCTTCTTTAATACTGTTAATGAAAGAAATCCTTCTTGACTTTCTGTTTTTGACAATCAATTCCTCTAAGCCGGGCTCGTAAATAGGAATAATCCCTTTTTTAAGATTCTCTAATTTTTTACGATCATTATCCACGCAGATAACCCGGTTACCCAAATCTGCAAGACAGGCAGCTGTAACCAAACCAACATAGCCTGCACCAATAACCGCCACTTTTTGCATATCGTTAATTCCTCAATTTTTCCCAAACATTTCTAGAGAAGGAAAAATTGATCCTAAGCGGCAGATGCCGCAAAGAATCTTAACTTCTTCCAAAATCATCTCTTAAACGCACGATGTCGTCTTCTTCCAGGTATTTTCCAGCCTGAACCTCTACAATTTTTAATGGACAGTCTGCGGGATTGATCAACCTGTGTACACAGCCTATCGAAATGCAGGTGCTTTCATTTGCATTCAAAATATAACTCTTCTTTCCTTTGATAATCTTGGCAGTTCCTTGCACAACCACCCAATGTTCGCTGCGTTT
>JAGUWZ010000029.1 GCA_020062065.1 Candidatus Omnitrophota bacterium | reverse complement strand
GTCGAACCATTAAACTATTCTCCTGTAAAAACACGACCTGTTTCCCGTATGGCAGGCCACTCCCACCTGCCGCACTTTTATAAGCAGTGCGTCCATATCGCAATCATAGGCAATTGATTTTAGGAATTGATAATGGCCTGAGGTTGTCCCTTTAACCCAATATTCTTTTCTAGAGCGCGACCAGAAACAGGCTTTACCTAATTTCAAACTCCTGGTTATTGATTCCTTGTTCATATAGGCAAGCATCAGAACTTCGTTGGATTTATAATCCTGAATAATTGCCGGAATCAAATTTTTCTTATCGAACTTTAACGACTTAATATTAAATTTAATTCTTTTTTTCATTTCGCACAGGGACTCCTTTTTGGACTAGATACTCCTTTACCTGCTCTATGCTAAGCTCAGCGTAATGAAACAAAGAAGCTGCTAATGCTGCATCAGCGCCGGCATTGGTAAGGACATCATAAAAATGCTCTAATTTACCTGCACCGCCTGAAGCAATTACCGGGATACTTACCGCACCAACAACAGCCTTTGTCAGTTCCAAATCATAACCATCTTTTGTTCCATCGCAGTCCATACTAGTTAAAAGAATCTCGCCTGCTCCGAGCCTTGCTGCCTCTTTTGCCCAATCTAAAGCATCCAATTCCGTTGGCGTCCTGCCTCCGTTTATATAAACCTGCCAGTGAAAATCTGATGAAGCGATGTCATTATAAGTTTTCTTGGCGTCAATAGCCACAACAATACACTGGCTACCAAATTTCTTTGCGGCCTGGCTAATCAACCCGGGAAATTTTACTGCTGCGGTATTTAAAGATACTTTATCTGCGCCGGCATTAAGCAGATTTACAATATCGCCTACATCCGCTATCCCGCCTCCTACGGTAAAAGGCATAAAAATATTTTCGGCAATCTTCTGGACCAGATGAACAAGGGTCTTTCTATTTTCAAAGCTTGCGGTGATATCCAGAAAAACCAGCTCATCCGCTTTCTGCTGGTCATAAATTTTCGCCACCTCCACTGGATCTCCAGCATCACGCAGACCCAAAAATTTAACCCCTTTAACTACGCGGTTGTCTTTAATATCTAAACAGGGGATTATGCGCTTAGTTAACATGGTTTTCCGCTCTTGTTTTATTTCATTTTTATATTTAACGCTCTAACCCTAAAAACGCGCAAACACCCTAACAAAATTTATTTATTTTGGTGTTTTTTCAAGATGCTGCATTAATACGCTCCAGGTCTGTTTACCCACTTTTCCATCGACACTAAGATTATTTGCCTTCTGAAAATTCTTTATTGCTGTTCGGGTGGCCTTTCCCATGCGACCGTCAATAAGACCGGGGTCATAACCGGCATTCTTTAAAGCAATCTGAATCTGCCTGATCGTAGGTTTTGTTGTTACTTCTGCCTTAAGACGTGTTCTTTTTATTAGCGCATATTTTTCTTCGGTAGTCTGACTTAATGCCTTTCGCAGACTGTCAATCTCAGCATCCTTGTCTTGAATCTGTGTCTCTAAAGCAACAACCTGGTTTCTTAATCTCTGCATTTCAACTTGACTTTGTCCGCCCATAGTAGCACAACCACTTAGGGTAATTACAAAAATCACCAATAAAAATAAAACTAATACCCTTCTTTTCATTAGCACCTCCCTATTTCAAGCTATTTTTAAAGCTTCTTTTAAGGTAAACTTGCCTTCATACAAGGCCTTGCCGATGATCGCTCCGATTAGTCCTTGCGCTTGGAGTTTTTTTAACTTAACCAAGTCATCCAGAGAGGATATTCCACCTGAAGCAATGACCTTCAAACCCGTATTCTTTAAAATACCCCTGATACCTTCAAGATTAGGCCCTTTTAAAGTTCCGTCTTTGGATGTATCAGTATAAATTACCTTTCTAAAACCGATTTTTTTAAGCCAAGAGGCAAACTTGATTATATCCAGATTGCGTTTTACGCTCTGCCAACCTTCGGTTAATACGCATCCGCCTTTGGCATCAATACTGACAATAACCTTCTCTTTGAATTCCGCGAATGCTGCCTTTAAAAAATTTTTATCTTCAACAGCCTTTGTTCCTAAAATTATTCGCTGCACACCGATTTCAAGAAGTTCTTCTATTGTTTGTTTATCCCTCACCCCACCGCCGAATTCAATAGGGGTCTTAACCGCCTGGACAATTTTTTTTACTGCGTTTAAGTTTTTTGGCTCACCGGCAAAGGCGCCATCCAAATCCACAACATGGATTAATTTAGCCCCCTGATTCTGCCAACGACATGCCACAACCACAGGATTGCAGGAATATATCTTCTCATCCTTTTTTTTACCCTGATACAACCTTACCACATTGCCGTCTTTTAGGTCTATTGCAGGTATAATTAACATAAGCAAGGCCACAACTTAGCGAGCGATAGCAAAGCTAAGTTGTTTGGCCGAACTTACCCCCTCCTACCATTTCTGGAAGCTGGATCGTCTGGCGCGCAACCCGATTGACGACGACACGATCAGCTGGATACTTCAGCAGTCTATCATTCGTCACCTTCAAACATTTCAGCGCGGTTATCATCCGACCGACAACGTCCTTATGAGCAACCTTGAGCTCGGGATGGCCAATCAATTTATTCTCGATTTAAGCGTCAATACCAAGCGCTGCCAAAGAAATAAAATTCAGCAAAGCTGGCTTCCGCATAAGCCGCCGCTCAGGATATCTCAATAATCTTTACAATCAGCCGGATAAACCGCTGATCTACCCGGATCCTGCCTCTTTCCCGATCATAAAGAAACTTTAGGCGATTCTTTAAATTATCAATTTAGAACCAGCGCAAGCGTTGGTTCCCTAACGGATTGGGAGGCTTTATATGTTCAAAGCAAAAATGGGGTGGCTAAGGAGGATCGAACTCCCAACCCTCAGAGCCACAGTCTGATGCTCTGACCAATTGAGCTATAGCCACCACTAGTTTATCTATTACTACGACGCCACTCCCGACTCTTTATGAGTCTGGACCGGAGCGGAGAAAAGAAACCCTGTGATTTATCACCGAGAGTCTTCACTTAGTCAAATTAGTTTCTGGGGTGTCTGGTCTAACTGGGTCTTTAGAGACTTTGCCTGCCTCTTTGCTAAACGAAGTTTCTACTGCCTTTTTAAGCTCCTTACCCACGGATATTGTCCCATTAATTACTGACTTAGTCAAGTCAGTTGCGGTTGATATTGTAGTCTCAATAACTTTAGCCGGCATTTTCAAAATATCCTCCGACTTAAGTCGTTCGTCTTTCCTGACCTGCAGAATTTTATCCTCTACAGCTACCTTGATGATATTGTCCAAACCGAATTCAGGGCTGTCCATTTTTGTTTTAAGCTTAAAATCCAAAACAATCTTCCCTTGGTTGACTGTCCTAAAAATATCTATAACCGCGGTGGCAATCTTTTCAGCTTTTTCCCGCTGCTGGTCCTGCGCATGCGGTTTAAATTCAATCTGAGTCAACTCCAGATGGCAATCAGCAGTTACATCGTTATTAAACCCCAGGATTTCGCTGAAAAAATTTAACTTCGCATTTTGAATATGCGACTTTTCCAGGTCTACCCAATTTGAATAATAAGGGTGAAGCCAAATACCGTCAATATCTGCTATTTTTAATTCGGCCCGCATATCTTTTTTGAAGAAATTAATCCATCCCTGAAACCATATTTTGCCTTCATCTGCATTATTCTGCCAGGAGATTTTTCCGATTAATTCGAAATAAGTTATCTCAGAACCCCTGACAGGCAATTTCAGGTTCTCTATTTCAATATTTACATTTTTGAGGGTTAGTTTTATAGGCTTGTCTTCCACCAAGCGGTCTGTGAAATTAAAAGCACTGTCGGAAATTACAAGGTGTTTTACACTAATATTTGGCAATTGGAATGTTAGTCCATGAAGCGGCGCTGGCGCAAGATTATTCATCGCGTTGGATAGTTTAACGTTTTTGTCAGTTGCCGCTGATTGAGATGGCGCGGTATTCTGGCTTTTATCCTGGGATTCAGCCTTAGGAGGCTTTTCTAGATAAACAGTTGCTTTTTTAATCCTCAATTCAAAAAGAGAAAAATTCCTACCCAGAACATCAAACATACCACCTGGTGCAATAACTTCGTCAATTTTAAATAAATCTTTGACCTCTAAATCGTTAATAATCAGTTCAAAAGGCAATCTCGTCTTAACACTTCCGACAAAAACTTCTTTATCAAAGGTATTTTTTAGTTTATCCATCAATAAAAACCGGCCATGCATATTAATGAATATATGAAGAAATGCAAATCCAAAGAAAATAACTAAAATAATTAAAATTAATATATTTATAATCACTCTCATTTTCGCATTATCACTACGTAGGTGATAGTGGTATATTAAAATATGCGCCTGGCAGGAATCGAACCTGCTACCAACTGCTTAGAAGGCAGTTGCTCTATCCAAGTGAGCTACAGGCGCGTCTTATTTTTATGATGAAATTTTTTGGCGCAAAACAAAATAATTTAAAAATCCTTCTTTATCTACTAAAAATCCCCAAGGTATGATTTGGTCGGGGAGGGCGGACTTGAACCGCCGGCCTCTTGGTCCCAAACCAAGCGCTCTAAGCCAAACTGAGCCACTCCCCGTTTTGCAATCATTTTAGTTTACAATACCTCAAAGCACATAACGCATGGCGCTGATTATATCCATTGCCTTGGTGTTTCTCAATATATTTCTGAATAATCTTTTTTGCCTTTTCTAACGCATAAAAACGATGGCTCATTTTGTGCTTGATGCCCAGACCTAACTGGGCAAAGGTCTTATTATATTTAGGTATAACAAATATCGGGTCATAACCAAAGCCAGAATTTCCCTGCATTTTAAATCCAATCACTCCGCTACATTCTCCCCTTACCACATCTATCAAGCCTCTTTCATCCGCTAAGGCTATGGCGCAGACATAATGAGCTTTTCTTTTAATCAGGGGCAGGTTGCCCAACAATTTCAGCAGTTTCAGGTTATTCTTCAGGTCGCTTTTGTCTCTTCCAGCAAAACGTGAAGAATAAACTCCTGGCCTGCCTTTCAAGACATCAACACAGAGGCCAGAATCTTCGCCCAGGGTTAATTCTTTGGTTAATTTAGCACAAGAGACTGCTTTTTTTATAGCGTTATCCTCAAAGGTGCTGCCGTTTTCAATTACCTCAGGGATTTTCGGATAATCTGCTAAAGAAGTTATTTTTAAATTCAGGTCTTTTAGGATTTCTTTTATCTCTTCTAATTTCTTTTTGTTTTTTGTCGCTACTAATAACTTTCGTTTCACTTTTGCCTTTTCCAATAAGCGCATATTTTGTTCTTCTTTGCTAAAACTTCGGAGAAATTTCTGCAAAGTATGACAAAACTAATGGTTCTGTTGATCTTTGCAAAAATAATGAGAAGTTTTTATTTAACGCAGATATTCGCAAATCAAACGCAGATAGTCGCAGATAAAATTTTCCATCTGCGTATATCTGCGTACAATCTGCGTTCATCTGCGTTCAAAAAGTCTCCTATTAGTTTTACAATTCTTTAGTATTGGTTTTGCCTAGCAGAATATATGATATCTTTTAACAGGTTTCTCTGTATATCAATTAATTCCTCAATACCGCCCTTCGCCAGAACTAAAAGTTTATCCATTTCATCCTTATTAAAGGTCTTTTTTTCAGCAGTGCCTTGGATTTCAATAAATTCCCCCTTAGAGGTCATCACTACATTCATATCTACATCGGCGCGGGAGTCTTCCTCATACGATAAATCCAAAAGCAAATCACCGTTAATAACACCAACGCTGATTGCGGCCACAAAATCTTTGATAGGAATTTCTCTAATTAAACCGTCTTTTTTAATTTTGGCGAGACTCTCAACCAGGGCAATAAAACTTCCTGTAATCGAAGCAGTGCGCGTGCCGCCATCTCCCTGTATAACATCACAATCAATCCAGATGGTCCGTTCGCCTAATTTCTGCATCTGCGTGACTGCGCGCAGAGACCGCCCCACTAAACGCTGTATTTCATAGGTGCGGCCGGAGTCTTTGCCCCGATGAATACGCGTCTGACAGGAACGCGGTAACATACCGTATTCAGCGGTTACCCAACCTGTGCCTGTACCTTTTAAAAATGGCGGCACAGATTCCTCAATAGAGGCGGTACAAACTACACGTGTATTTCCCATCTCTATCAAACATGAACCTTCGGCAAATTTAATATAAGGACGAATAATATTAACCTTTCTTAGCTGGTCAGTGCGCCGCCCGTCATTTCTAATCATAAAT
>JAGUWZ010000014.1 GCA_020062065.1 Candidatus Omnitrophota bacterium | reverse complement strand
TCACATTAGGATTGTGCATCCACCGCCAGTAAATCGCGCATCCCAGCTTCTCTTTCCACTTTTTTGGACAAAGCACTCCAAAAACCTTGATCAAAACCTTCACGGCTGATTGAGCGATTTCATGTTCAAATAATATACTCCACAAACGAAGCTTGGTAAAAAATGGAATCGACGCACACGCCACCCGCTTCCAATGATTGAAGAATAAGACAATAAACGGCAGATACCACCAAGGCTTCTTTTCATTCCCAAAAAAAGTTTGGTAATCCTGATAGATGGTATTCCATTTTTCCCGTCCGAAGTAATTGAAAAGCACCTTGGGGACCTGAACGAATTCGCCATGTATAGACAACTCCTGGACGAACGTCAGATCAGTCGCAATAATTTTTGGGTACATCTGTGTTTTGCGTATGGCCGATGAACGATAAAGACCATAGATAGCCGTCGCCGGAAAACGCTTCAGGGTTTCCCGATATCGCTCCACCAATCCCGATACGCCTTCAAAGCTATCTAAATGGGCAACACACAACATTTCCTTTAGCCCTTCAATGAACATGGCCGTGCGCGCCTGACAAAGCACGGCATCAGGACACTGCTCCAGCTTCCCTACACAAGCGCTAATAAAAGACATCTCCCGCTTATCATCATGAGCTGCCCACATGAAATATTTACCGGAAGAAAGTTCAAAAACCCGGTTAAAGTTCCAGGTAACGCCCAGATTTTTTTCCGACCTAAAATACTTCACCCTCGGATCTTTACGGACATATTTTTCGCAAATCTCAGGAGTCAGATCTGTTGATCCATTGTCCGAAATTATAATTTCAAGATTGGGATAATCCTGCTCGAGCAAGGAATCCAGGGCGCGTTCAAGTCCCTTTGCCCCGTTGAAGACAGGAACGCCGACGCTGACGAAAGGTTGATCTTTCTCTGACATTTTAGTTTTTTATCAATTTCTCCATAACAATTTTGAGTAAATCCTTACACACCAGCAAAGCAGCGGCCCAGCCGACGACCAACCCTAAGCCTAACAAGACTACAGTTGCCATTCTTTCTTTTACTCCACTTAGCCAGTACCATGCCATTCCGGCAACAACGAGTGATACTACGCAGGGGACAACGAAATCTCGAAGTATAGATGGAATAAGGCTTGTTTTAGGAATCCCACGCAACCCGTATGCTTGATAAGCGATATATTGGGTCAAACCGTATAGCCCCCAGCAGAAAGCCGCTCCCATGACTCCAAAATGAGCAACTACCAATATCAACAATGGTAACAAAATAATCAAAGAGAAAAAATTCACGGCAACCACCGGCCTGAGTTGCTTTTTGCTATAGAGAATACTCAAAGCAGGATATGAACAGGCAGACAGCGCCGTTCCTACCACCATGACTGCTAGAATCGGCCAGGCACCTACGGCAACCGCCGAATTTCCTATCCAGGCAAGCAGAATCGGCTTAGAGAAAAATAAGATCAAGGCGGCGGGTGGTAAAATTAACACGCTCATTAATTGGGAGACAAGACGAGCCTGTTTTGCCAATGCTTCATCGTCCCTCCTGGAAACCAACTCCGTGAAGCGCGGATTAAACGCCTGCATTAACGGTGTGGCCACCCGCGATAATCCCGATGCCACTGCCCAGGCCAGCATGTAAAAACCAAACACCTCCAACGAAACCAACCGGCTCAGAATCACTTTATCCATCTGCGTTATCACAATGCTTAAAGCCGTAATCAGAATCATCCCGCCAGCGAATGCCTTAACAGATCGCAAAATTCCTAAGGAAAATCTGGCCGGATATCGGTCAATACGAACCCTTTTCAAAAGCAACCACCGCATCACCCCGGTTTGAAGTACGCAGGCCACAATCTGCCACAAAAAAAATACCCGAATATCTGGACTAATCAAATACAATACTATAACCGCTCCGAATCCGCGTACAGTTCCAAACAAAGCGAGAAGTCCTGAACACTCCACCTGCCGCTGCAGCCCCATTAAGCCTCCAATGTAGAGTCCTATAGGAACCTGGACCACCAGAGAAACCGCCATCAGCATCAGCGCATCCCGAACTAATTCTGGCGGCAAATCCTTTGCCTGAAACCAACTCGCCCCGAAAAACCAGGCCCCCACTAAAATTCCTACCCCCAGGATCAAAACAACTCCCCAGTAAACCACCTCCAGGCTTAGCAACAAGGCAGGAATTTTTTCTTTTTCCTCCGGACGGGCCGCAAGCCAGGCAATCTCCCGCACTGCCGTTGCCGAAATCCCCGTGTCCAAGATTCCAAAAATAGCAATCCAGGAAAGGTAAAATCCGATTAACCCATAGCTTTCAACTCCCAAAAATCTGACATACAAAGGAGTCAGAAACAGCATGAGCGCCGTTAACCAGACATTCGATAAAAGATTTGCCGAAATATTTTTACCAAGGAAACTCAAGACGATCTCCCTATAGCACCCTTTTCAAATATCCATCCGGTGCAACCGTGATAAGCAGCTTATTTTCTATGCTCTTGTCAATTTCAAATTCTGCATGAGATTTTAAATACTCCCAAACTGCGGTTTTGGGATTATTACCTTTTCCCCATGGACGGTCGGGGAACATATCGCCCGGTAGATCCTCAATAATTGTATCCAACACCACGCAGTAACTCCCTTTTGAAACAAGCGGTGCGTAGGCATCCAACTCTGCCAGAACATGTTCATGGGTATGATTCGAATCTAAGACAACCAGAATATTTTTGTAATCCTTTGCGAAATCATAAACCCGGTTTATTACGTCTTTGTCAATTGAAGAACCCTGAATCATTTTTATTTTTTTAGCCAAAGGGTGCTTTTCAATCTCAACTCTGTTATGTTCCCGTATATCGTTATCAATCCCCAACGCCTTACCATTGCTGATCAATCCCGATATTTCCAATAAAGCTAACATAGATGCGCTAAAAACTAGTGATCCCCCGTGAGCTATTCCTGTTTCAATAATAAGATCCGGCTTAATATTCCATATTATCTCCTGCATTGCCACAATATCCTGCGGATACTGTATAATCGGCCTCCCCAGCCAGGAAAAATTGTAGGAATATTTGGGTTGAGTTGATTCCAACATAAACTGCTGGGCGGCATTCTTTAATTTTTCATTAATACTATTTCCCATTATTCGCCCCTTAACTTCATTTTCGAAATTCTTCATAGTCCACCATTATATAACTATCTTACCCGCATTAATAAAATACACCCGGCACTACAACTAGAATTAATATTTTTCTTGCAGATATCTCTTTATCGCGTCTTCCCAATGCGGCAATACGATGCCCATTCGTTTGGCTTTGGTATTTGCCAAAGCAGAATAAAGAGGCCGCCGTATTCCATTATCCAGGCCATGGCGGTTTACCGCAGTAAGCTCAATCTCTATCCCCATTATCTCATATATGGCTTTGGTAAAATCATACCAACTACAAGCCCCCTCATTTACCAAATGATAAATTCCACATTCCATTTTCGGATTTTCAATTAATTTTAATACCGCCAAACTAAGATCTTCTGTATAAGTCGGGGAAACAATTTGTTCACAACTGATTTCTATCCTTTGGTTAATTTTTGCATCCTTAATACGCTGATCAACAAAATTTCCCCCTTTAGATTTACCGCCTGATACTCCATATAATCCGCAGGTCCTGATGACAATAGCATTTTCAGGGGCAGTTGAGCTGGCAATATATTCACCGGCCAGGCGCGTAATTCCGTAGATTTGTAATGGTGATGGGGTATCGTCCTCAAGATAAGCAGACATTTTTTTACCATTGAAAACATAATCTGAACTAAAAGTAACCAGCCAAGACCCCATTTCTTTACAAATACAAGCCAGGTCTCTTACCGCCAGACAATTAATCCTAAAAGCTTGAGCATATTCTTTTTCACAGAGCAAAACATTATGAAAGGCAGCAGTATTTATCACAACCTCGGGCTTAACTTTCTTAACGATATCGCTTGTAGCAATACTATTACTTAAATCGAGCTCATTTCTATCTGGCGCAAAAATATCATGTTTAGTATTATTCTTAAGAATGTCGCTGCCAAGCTGTCCAGTTTTGCCAATTAAAAGAATCTTCATAGAATATTTTTTATATATAAAGGATAAGTTCTATCTTTCGCGGATATAATCTGGTCGTTAGAAGGCCACTCTATTAAAAACAGAGGATCATCCCACCTTATTCCTCTAGCACATTCAGGATGATAAAATTCGGACATCTGATAAAAAACAACCGAGTTGCTTTCTAAAGTTTGAAAACCATGGGCAAAGCCTTTTGGAACGTACAAAATTCTATAGTCTTGCTCCCTTAGTTCTAACGCAAGCCATTGACAATAAGTAGCGGAGTCTTTGCGCAAATCTATAATTACATCATAGATTCTACCTTTTATACAACTAACTAATTTAGCTTCTTCAAAAGGGGTAGATTGATAATGCATCCCGCGAAGGGTGCCTTTTTTCTTATTAAAAGAGATATTACATTGCGCGATATTAAAATCAATGCCATGCTCTTTAAATTCTTGTAGACAAAAAGAGCGCGCAAAAAAACCCCTTTCATCTTCATTCTTCTCTAAATCGATAAGATAAGCGCCCTTAATCTTGGTTTCCTTGAAAATCATCTAGACTACCTCAAGTTTTGGAATCGGGATAACAAATTTACCCCCCCATTCTCGGATAAAACTCATCTGCTCCATTACCTCATCTTTGATATTCCAGGGGAGAATAAACACAAAATCCGGTTTAGTAATTCTTATTTTCTCAGGGGCTTCAATAGGGATGCGGCTTCCCGGAAGATATTTACCCTGCTTATAAGGACTCCGGTCAACAGTATAAGAAATAAAATCGGGTTTTATGCCGCAGTAATTAAGCAGGGTGTTCCCTTTGGCTGGAGCGCCATATCCAACTACCGTACGTCTAGTTTTTTTGGCGTCTATTAAAAAATCAAGGATCTCCATCTTCTTTTCCACAACCCTCTCATTAAAATTCATATACGGCTTGAGGGTATTATATCCCCCGGCTTTTTCCTGCGCGCGCAGCTCAAGGACATTTTTCGAGATTTGTTTTGAAAGGTCTTCTTTATGCTTTGCGTAAATTCTTAAAGAACCACCATGAGTAGCAATCCTTTCTACATCAAAAATAACCAAACCATGAAAAGCGAATACTTGCTCAACCGTTAGAAACGAAAAATAAGAGAAATGTTCATGATAAATGGTATCGAACAATATATCTTCTATTAGTTTCATCAAATGAGGGAATTCCATTGTAATTATCCCCCCGGGCTTAAGCAAAATTTTTAATCCTTGGACAAAATCGTTAAGATCAGGAACATGGGCTAAAACATTATTTCCCAGCAAAAGGTCTGCAGACTTACCTTCTGATGCCAAACGATTTGCTAACATAACTCCAAAAAACGATGTCTCGGTCGGAATTCCTTTTTTTTGAGCGACTTGGGCAACGTTACGCGCCGGCTCAACACCCAGCACAGGAACACCTTTTTGCTGAAAATATTGAAGCAAATACCCATCATTGCTTGCAATTTCAACAACATAAGATGATCTGTTAATTCCAAAAAACTCAATCATCTTATCAACATATTCTTGAGCGTGCTTTAGCCACGTGTCAGAATATGAAGAAAAATAAGCGTAATCGCTAAAAATATGTTCGGGGCTTTCAAACTCTTCCAGCTGTACCAGAAAACAAGACTCGCAAACATAAAGATCCAGCTGGTAAAATGGTTCACGTTTGTTAAGCTGTTGCTTTGTTAGATATGAATTCGATAGTGGAGAAAGCCCCAACGAAACAAAAACTTTGTTAAGTTTAGCGTTGCAGAATCTACAATTCATTTAGATATAGCCATTCTTTTCACGATTATTACAATAATTAATCCTTTTCTAAATCTTTACTGCTGTAATAATTAAATCAATTTTGTGCCATAAGTTTGGTTACGCCTTAAGAATTTTATTCCTTCTTTAGCATTCAGCCAGGACCAAACCAAAAATATCGTAACCACTACAGTCAGACCCCAAGTTAAAAAAACATATCTGAAATATGTAGCAAAGATAAACAGGTTAACAAAATGAAGGCTTAAACAAACTACGGCTACCATCCTCATCTCAAAAGGAATTCTTCTCTTGAGAAAAGCCATATAAAAAACAGCTCCTAAGAATACCAGGCGATACCTTGGACCGATCGTGTCCTTTATATGTGACATAACTTTTGTTAAATCCTGCCCGGAAAAATTTGAAGCCAATAATTCTCTGAAAGCATTAAGATAAACAGAGGGCGGTATATTCACAGCCAAATGAACCGACCCCGTAAAAGGATAAAGCTTGTGGCCAAAGAAATAATTGTGCCAGAGCGGGAAAAAAATCGGCATAAATCCTAACCATGAAAAAATTACCTCATTAAAGCGCCTTTCTAGTATCAATCTAGCAGCGAAATAGGCCACTATAACCAAAGTGGATATCACAAATTGAGGGCGCATAAATACCGTTACAAAAAGCAAAAAATGCGCCAAAAAACCGTACCAGTAATACGCGCCATTTCGTGCTTTTACATATCTTAACAGAAGAGTAAACGCTCCGAGGAAAGCCGCATACGCCAAAGTATCCGGCCACCCTCCCCGGGCCACCATAACGTAAATATGATAAGTAAAACCCAGCCCCTCTATCTCATGAGAATGCACTAATATTGCTAATAGGAAAGCAATAGTAGACCAGAAAACCCACTTTTTCGATATAAAATTTGCCAAAAAACCAAAAAGAATATAAGGGAATATTAAAATAACGGCCAGGTACCCAAAATTGGTATCGCCAAAAAATAATTTTTCTAACGCACGAAAATACCGAAACCCGGGCGTATCCCAGAAAATATCCTGGCCGCCGCGCAAGGCCTGCATCCAATTTCCGGAAATAAGGTTGACCAATATTTCTCTGCCATAAGTCGCATGAGTCAGGCCATCCTCACCGCCTTCGTTAATATAATACTGTCCGAAGAATTGCGGACAATAAAGATAAACCATAACGGCGGCAATCCCGATTATTAAAGCAGCGGTAATAAAACGTTTGTGATTTATTTTAATCATTAGGCCCAGAATAAAAAATACGCCTAAAATCTCCAAAATCCTTTTTAATGCTAAAGAAAATATTAATAATGGAGATAAACTTAAATGCATGGACAGATACGCCTCTTTATTATTATCTTGTGTCAAATGCATCTGCTTCTTAGAAGAGAAAAAATACCTTATTTTTAATCTTATTGCGTTAAATCTTCCCCAGAAGCTTAACTGATCTTTATTATTAATTGAAACTCCGAAGACCTTTTTACCTATGTCGGATTTTATTATCTTTCTGCACTCTCTTTGCTGATGATATATAGTCTGATAATGACCGTCCGCCTTCTCCCACAAGAGATATCCCGTCCAGCATAGCGAACTATTAACGGAGGAAGGAGATAATTCATACATTACAAAAAACGGCATGCTCTCCCTCTTTATATCGGAAGACCCAAACCAGTTATAGTCAAGACTATTGACAAAGCCTCCGCGGAACTCCGTAAGATTATTAAAATTTATGCTATCGACTATGCGGCTATATTTTGGCTTTGAGAATGCTGAGTCCGCGGAAAAGGCAAAAAGAGACTTTGGAGCAGGGCTGGTCCAACCCTTGGCACCTGTAAAATCACGCCTTTTATCCAAAGGATACCGTTTCAGGAATTGCTCTTTCATAAAATTATACACCTTTGGAGGCATCTCTCTCTCCAATGTTTCATTGCTGCCCTTGGTGAAAAAGATATTGTGCCCTTCTTCTATGGCCGCGCGAGGCAAGAGGCCATTAACCAAAAAAATAGATATTGCAATAACAAAAATTGTTATGAATCGTTTAAGAGAACGGTTGACCTGGCCGTTTACAATTACTAAACCAGATATAAAAAGTATTATAAAGCTAAAAACACCAGTAATGGGAAGT